>JBDSRE010000068.1:0-3162 GCA_039929465.1 Sphingomicrobium sp.
TCCTCAGCAACGAGCCGGGCTATTACAAGACCGGCGAATATGGGATCCGGATCGAGAACCTCGTGCTGGTGGTCGAGCATCCGGTTGTGGGCGCGGAAAAGGAGACATTGGGGTTTGAAACCCTGACCTTCGCCCCGATTGACCGCCGGCTGGTTGAGGTCGAAATGCTGTCGGCGGCGGAATTGGACTGGCTCAACGGCTATCACGCCGAGGTGCTTGCGACGATTGGCCCACAGGTTGACGGCGAAGACCGCAAGTGGCTCGAGGCGGCCTGCGCGCTGCTCTAGGCCCGTGCTCCTGCGAAGGCAGGAGCCTCGGGGTAACGCTTCTTAATGGCCCTGTTTGCGGTCCTCTGGGGCTCCGGCCTCGGCAGAAGCATCGGACTTAGCTTCCCGCACCTTCGCCTTGCGCCGCCGCAAATTGTCGCGAAGCGCCGCTGCCAACCGCTCGGCCTTGTCGTCTTTTTGCTTTTTGGTCACCGCCGCTTTCTTGACAGCTTGCGCACCGCGCGGCCATAGGCGCCCCGCTTCCTTTTCGTGGAAATATGCTGCCGTAGCTCAGTGGTAGAGCGCATCCTTGGTAAGGCTGAGGTCAAGGGTTCGATCCCCTTCGGCAGCACCATTTCCTCACATTGACGAAGCTCGGCACCAGGGCCATGCGGCGCTGACCATGCGCTTTTTCTCCGACAATGCCGCCGCCGCTCATCCCAAGGTGATCGAGGCGATTGCGCAGGCCAATCATATCGACACCGCATATGATGGGGACGCCTTTAGTGCACGCCTCAATGCCGCCTTTGGCGAATTGTTCGAACGTGAGGTGCGGGTGCTGTGGGTAACCACCGGGACCGCCGCCAATTGTCTTGCGCTCGCCGCCATGTGCCCGCCTCATGGCGCAATCCTCACCCACCGCGAGGCGCATATCGAGAATGATGAGGCCGGTGCGCCCGGCTTCTTCACCGGCGGCGCCAAGCTGATGCTGGTCGACGGCCCCGGCGCCAAGGTCACGCCCGCAGCGGTAACTGCCGCCTGCGACCGAATCCGGCCTGACGTGCATCAGGTCCAGCCGCGAGCGCTAAGCATCACCAACGCCACTGAATATGGCCTCAGCTATCGCGCTGGGGAGGTTGCGGCGCTCGGTGAACTGGCGCGCAAACGTAGTCTCGGTTTCCACATGGACGGCGCGCGGCTGGCCAATGCCTTGGCTTTTACCGGCGATAGTCCGGCCGACGTCACCTGGCGCGCCGGGGTCGATGCCTTGTCGTTCGGCTTTGTCAAGAATGGCGGACTCAATGCTGAAGCTTTGGTGCTGTTCCGGACCGATCTCGCTGACGAGATCGCGGTCCGCCGCAAGCGCTCTGGGCATTTGCTGTCCAAGGGCCGGATGCTCGCCGCGCAATTGCTCGCGATGCTCGAAGGCGGCTTATGGCTCGCCAACGCCCGCGCCGCCAATGACGTCGCCCGGCGGATCGGCGAGGCTGCTCCCAGGCGGCTGGTTTATCCAGTCGAGGCCAATGAGGTGTTTCTGAGGGTGACCGCCGAAGAGGCCGCGGCCCTCCGCGCGCTGGGCTTCGATTTCTATGACTGGGGCGTCGGCGAAATCCGACTTGTTGCAAGCTGGGACCAGCAGGGCGAGGCGGCCGACGGGTTGGCCGCGGCAATCGCCGCGCTGTGAGCCCGGCGAAAGGATCAGATCGCCGGACGATCATCCTTCCGTTCATTATCTTCACGCTCATATGGGGATCGACCTGGATCATCATCCGCAGCCAATTGGGCGTGGTTCCGCCGCAATGGTCGGTTACCTATCGCTTTGTCATAGCAGCGGCCGCGATGGCTCTGGTTGCTCAGTGGAAAGGCGAGAAATTGCGGCTTGGACGCGAGGGTTTGATTGCCGCCGCGATCCTCGGCTTCCTCCAGTTCGTGATCAATTTCAACGCCGTCTATTTTGCCGAGATGCACATCACTTCGGGGCTTGTGGCAACGGTGTTCGCGCTCCTTTTAATTCCTAACAGCCTGCTCGGCTGGGCCTTTCTCGGTCAGCGCCCGACGGGCCGTTTTGCCTTGGGTTCGGTGCTCGCGGTCGCGGGCATCGCCTTGTTGTTCGCGCATGAACTTCAGGAACATCCGGCCCGCTCGGGCGCGATTTCAATCGGCATCGGGCTAACCCTGGCCGGAATGCTCGGCGCATCCTGCGCCAATGTCTTTCAGGCGCTCGAAAGGGTCCGCCGTTTCCCATTATTCTCGCTGCTCGCCTGGGCAATGGCCCTGGGCGCAACGATGGATGGGCTGATCGCTTTTGCAACCGCCGGCCCACCGGTGATCGATCTGCGCCTCAGCTATTGGCTCGGCCTGATCTATCTCGCACTGTTCGCATCGGCCCTCGCCTTCAGCCTGTATCTGCCGGTGGTTCGTCGGATCGGCCCGGGGAAGGCGGCCTATTCGAGCGTACTCGTACCGATTATCGCGATGAGCTTTTCGACCTGGCTCGAGGGCTATCGTTGGACCCCAACGACGGTCGGCGGCGCCCTCCTCGTGCTCGGCGGCATGGCTGCGGCGGTCAGCCGCGGGCGGATCAAGATTGCTGCTCCCGATGCAGCCTAACCTTATTTTAACCTGAGTCGGCGACACTCGCGTGTACGATGATCCCGGTCAGGCCAAGCAGTATATTCAAAAGTCGCTGGATCGCGCTGCTATGGGCGGCGGGAATGATCTGGTTTGCGCTCGACATCGCAGCGCCCTCGGCTACCGCAGGCGGCGATCGCGCGGGACCCGAACAGGTTACCGACATCACCGGCGTTCCGGTTTCGAACCAAGACGCACAAAATATTGCCGATATCGTCGGCACTATCTGACGCTGATCAGCAGACGATGGTTTCGATATGCCAGCGGCGTTGCTCGGCGGTCGATCCGGGAACGTCATTGACCCTCCGCAGGGCAGCCTTGCACATCATCTGATAGGGTGATCCACTACGCAACGTCAGGTCCAGAGTCAGCGGTACGGTGATGAAGATCGATCCGGCCGCGCCTTTCTCGTCCTGGGGCTTGCCGGGTGTCAATTCGACCTTTGGATAATCCTCAAGACTAGCTGCAAATTGCGCCGCGGCGGTGGCGTTGGTCCAGCTCCGCGCGGCCTCGGAAAACGCGCCTTTTTCGGCCAAAGCGGCAT
>JBDSRE010000069.1:0-6290 GCA_039929465.1 Sphingomicrobium sp.
CCGGTGCCCAAGAATGTGGTGATGCTGACCGCCGATGCCTTCGGTGTGCTGCCGCCGATTTCCAGGCTCACGCCCGACCAGGCGATGTATCATTTTCTGTCCGGCTATACCGCGAAGGTCGCGGGCACCGAAATCGGCGTGACCGAGCCCGAAGCGACCTTTTCGACCTGCTTCGGGGCGCCGTTCATGCCCCGCCACCCGTCGGTTTATGGTAATTTGCTGAAATCGCGGATTGCCAAGGGTGGGGTCGATTGCTGGCTGGTCAACACCGGCTGGACCGGGGGCAAATATGGCGTCGGCAAGCGCATGCCGATCAAGGAAACCCGGGCGCTGCTCAATGCCGCGCTCGACGGCAGCCTGAAGAATGCCGAGTTTCGCAAGGACCCCAATTTCGGCTTCGATGTGCCGGTCGCGGTGGCCGGAGTCGATACCGCGATCCTCGACCCGCGCTCAACCTGGGCTGACAAGGACGAATACGACCGCACCGCGGCCAAATTGGTCGATCTGTTCGTCGCCAATTTCGCCGAGTTCGCGCCGCATGTCGATGAAGGCGTTCGCCAATCGGGTCCGCTGCAGGCTCAGCAACAACAACCGAGCCCAGCAACCGCCTGAACTGCCCGGTCATCGATTGGGCGCCTGTTCCAAGGACCCGATCGATGACCGACGGTGACCCGTGCAAGTTTTCCTCCGCCACCGAGATCGAGCGTCTCGGCGAAGGGATGCTCGCGCGTATCCTCGCCAAGCCCGAATGGACCCACAAGGGCTGACTCGCCGCAAACCTGGGAACAGCGGCCCGCCCCGATCATTTCACTGCTGACCTTCAAGGAGACATGATCATGGATATGATGAATGCAATCGCCGACAGCGGCGGAGTCGATGCGGTTTCGCGCGAACTCGGCGTTGACCAGCAAACCGCCAAGTCGGGAATCGGCGCATTGTTGCCAGCGGTTCTCGATGGGCTTCGCGGCAAGACTGGCGGCACCAGCGGCGGCGGCGGCGGAATGGGCGGGCTTGGCGCGATCCTGGCTTCGCTCGGTGGTGGAAGCTTGCTGTCGAACGTACTTGCGCCGCAGAAAACCGATGTCGGGCAAGGCAATGACGTGCTCGGCCAGATTTTCGGTTCGAAAGATGTCAGCCGTGAGGTTGCAGCCGATGCCGCTCAGAAAAGCGGTGTCTCGAGCGACCTGCTCAAGAAGATGCTGCCGCTCGTCGCCATGCTCGCCGCCGGCTATGTCGCCAAGCGGATGGGCCAGAAGCAAGTTGCACCGGCGGGCGTCGGCTCACCGGCAGTCGAACCTGCAGAAGCGGATGGCGGCCTGCTCGGCTCACTGCTCAACGCTGGCGGCAGCGGCGGAGTCCTCGGCTCCATCCTAGCTGGGATGAAGCGCTAGAAATTATCTAAACCCGTTCGTCCTGAGCGGAGCGAAGCGCAGTCGAAGGGCGCCCTTCGAAAAGCTCAGGACGAACGGAGCGATCTACCCAGTCTTCGTCCGGGCGATATAGTCGCGGACGTTAAGCGCCAGCACGTCGAGCGGGACATTGCCGCCCAGCACCACCGAATCGTCGAATGCTTTGAGGTCGTAGCGCGGGCCAAGTTCTGCCTTTGCGATGTCGCGCAAGCGATTGATCTGGTTCTGCCCGACCTTGTAACCGCAGGCCTGTCCGGGCCATGCGCAATAGCGGTCGACCTCGCTTGCGACTTCCAACGGGTTGGAGCCGTTGACCCGGACGAAATAATCGACCGCTTGCGCGCGGGTCCAGCGCTTGGCGTGAATGCCGGTGTCGACCACCAATCGGCAGGCGCGGAAGGCGATCGACTGAAGATAGCCGAGGCGACCGACCGGGAAATCGTCATAGACCCCAAGCTCGTCGACCAATTGTTCGGCATAGAGCGCCCAGCCTTCGGAATAAGCGTTGAACGCGAGCAGGGTACGGATCAGCGGCAGCTTGTTGGCATATTCGCCCTGCCACACGTGTCCGGGGATGGCTTCGTGCGCGGCGAGGTCGGGCAGGCTGTATTTGCTGTGCAGGTCGGTGGTGCGAAGATTGATCCAGAATTTGCCCGGAATCTTGCCGTCGATCGACCCGGCGCCGCCATAAGCGCCCGGCGCACCCGGTTCTTGTTCGGGCGACATCCGGCGGACTTCAAGGTGCGCCGGAACCATCGTGTTGAAGGCGCGGGGAATGACCCGGTCGCGGATGATCTGCAGCCGCTCCTTGATATAGACCATGATCTCGGCGCGCCCCTTGTCGCCATCGCTGAACTTGAAGCGCGAGTCCTTGGCCAGCGCCTGCATCCGTGCGCCCACCGTACCCTGAGTGAATCCGAGGCCTTTGAGGATCGGATCCATCCGGCCTTGAAGCTCGGCGACCTGGTCGAGGCCCATTCGGTGGATCGCATCGGGCGACATGTCGGTGGTGGTGGAAGCCTTGAGCGCATATCGGTAATAATCGTCGCCGAGCGGCCGCGACCACATGCCAGCGATATCGGTGCCGACCGCGCGTTCGGCTTGGAGCTCGGCCTTTTGCCGTTGCAGTGCCGGGATGAGGTCGTTGGTTACGATGGCCTTGGCGCGCCCGTCCCAATTGCCCGCGATACCCTTGGCCTTGGTCTTTTGCGCCAGACTTCGCGCGATCTCCCCGCCGTCCGTTAGGCCGGCGATCGAAATATCGAGCGCGGCGATGGCCTTGTCGGCGAGGAACGTCGGCGGGACCAGTCCCAGTGCACGTGCCGAGCGCAGCCGCCCCAGTTCGCCGTCAAGTTGGACTGGGAGTGAGTTCAATCGGCCAAGAAAGTAATCCGCATCGGCTGCATTCTCGACCGGCTGATCGGTCGTCAGCAATTGCGGGATGTCGATATAATCGCCGACATTTTGGATCACGACGTATGGCGAATTGCGATAGCCGCCGACCGCGACGTCGCCATAAGGAAACGCAAACCCTTGGAGCGCGGTACGATAGGCGCTTTTGACGACCTCGATGCTGGTTCGGGTGGAGAAGCTTAGCGCCGAAGTGTCGACCGCCTCGGCCGCCGCGAGATCGGTGGCGATGACCGCTGCGACGTGTTTCTGCCCGGCGCTGCTGCGGTCGGTGAGTTTGCCGCGCAGATCGGCTCGTGCGCCGGTGTCGATGCCCAGAGAGGTCGCGCTTTCCGGAAAGACGGCAAGCAAATTATTGCCGAAGCGATCGAGGAGTGCATTGGCCGCCGCCTTGGTCAGCGGTGCCTGTGGATTGGGCAGGATTGGCATTCCGGCGCGCATTTGCCGTGCACAACCCGAAAGCAGCGGCATTGCCGCGGTGGCGGCAAGGCCGGCGAGGGTTTGGCGGCGGCTGAAGGACATCGATCGCGCTCCGGTCGTAGAGGTAAAAATTGGCGTTACTGAAACTTGTCCCAATTGTCGGGGACCTGCTCGACCTTTAGGCAATTGCCTTCGCAGCCAACGACGAGCACGCTTTCGCCCGCCGCCGCCGGGCCGCCGCGGGCGCTCCATTCGCCGTCGCCGACTTTGACCCGGCCTCCGCTCGAACTGACCGGGGCCACGACGACGACAGTGCGCCCGACCATCTGGCTCGCGCGGTCGTTGAGCAAAGGCGAGAGATTGGGCGTTCCAGGCAGCGCGTAAACGCGGCGTCCGGCCATTACTGCAAGCAGTGCGAAGACAACGAACAGCGCCACCTGGGTCGATTGCCCAAGTCCGAACATGAGCGTGAGGACGCCGGTTAGGGTTGCAGCGGCGCCGATAAACAGGAGGAAGAAGCCGGGAGCGATGACTTCGGCGATGAGCAGCAGCACGCCGCCAATCGCCCAAACCCAGCCGGGCTCGATTCCGAACATCGGTTCAGCCCTCGCTCTTGGGAACGGCGCGGGTCACTTTGGGAGTATTTGGAAGCGCGCCCGACCCCTTATCGCCGCCAAAAGCCTCGCGGGCGAGCTCGCCGATCCCGCCGAGCGTGCCCATCAATTGGGTCGCCTCGACCGGGAACAGGATCGTCTTGGCATTAGGCGACGTGGCGAATTTGCCCAGCGCTTCGACATATTTCTGGGCGATGAAATAATTGATCGCCTGACTACTCCCACCCTCGATCGCGTCGCTGACCGATTTGGTCGCCGAAGCTTCGGCCTGGGCCGAGCGTTCACGGCCCTCGGCGTCGCGGAAGGCGGCTTCCTTCATTCCTTCGGCCTGGAGGATCCGGGCCGCCTTCTCGCCCTCGGCACGGAGGATCTCGGACGCGCGCATGCCCTCGCTTTCAAGGATCGCGGCGCGCTTTTCGCGCTCGGCCTTCATTTGCCGGGTCATGGCGTTGACGATGTCCGTCGGCGGGCGGATGTCTTTCAGCTCGACGCGAGTGATCTTCACTCCCCAGGCCTCGGTCGCGTGATCGACCACAGCCAGAAGCCGGGCATTGATCTCGTCGCGCTTGGACAGGGTTTCATCCAGGTCCATCGAGCCCATGACGGTGCGCAAATTGGTCGTCGAAAGGGCCATGATCGCCGAATAAAGGTCGCTTACCTCATAAGCGGCCTTGGCGGCATCGAGCACCTGGAAGAAGACCACGCCGTCGACCGCGACCATGGCGTTGTCCTTGGTGATGATTTCCTGCCCCGGAATGTCGACGACCTGCTCCATGACATTGATCCGCCGCCCGACTCGGTAAAAGAACGGCGGCACGAAATGGAAGCCGGGCTCGGCGGTGCGCACGAAGCGGCCGAAATGCTCAATGGTGTAACGAAAGCCCTGGTGAACGATCTTGACGCCAATGAAGACGTAAAGAACGACCAGGGCGACGATGGCGATAAGAAATATCTGCAACATGGTGAAGCTCTCCAATGACCGATATAGTGGCCCGCCAAGCGGCGCTGCGGAAGGAAAATCGGCATGAGGGCATCGCTTTTCGACCGGCGGTCGGTGCTGTTCCTTCCGGCAAGCAACCTGCGGGCGATCGCCAAGGCCCGCGCGTCGGCGGCCGATCTGGTGATTCTCGACCTCGAAGATGCGGTCAAGCCAAGCGACAAAGGCTCGGCGCGCGATGCCGCGGTCGCTGCGGTTGCCGAGTCGTGGCCGAAGCCGGTCGCAATCCGGGTCAATGGTGTAGAAAGCGAATGGCACAGTCTCGACGTCGATGCAGCGGCTCAGTCGAAGGCTGATTATGTCGTCGTCCCGCGCGCGATTTCGGCGCATCTCATCAAAGGTGTCGGCGAAGCGACCGGCAAGCCCGTGCTGGCGATGATCGAAACCGCCGCCGGGGTTCTCGCAGCAGCGCAAATCGCTCCCGAGACCGCGGGGCTGATTGCCGGGACCAATGACCTTGCAGCCGATTTGCGCTTGCCCGCCGATGCCGGACGGGACTCACTTCGCGCCGCGCTTCAATTGATCGTGCTTGCCGCGCGAGCTGCGGGGGTGGCGGCGTTCGATGGCGTGTTCAACGGGCTCGACGATGAAGCGGCGCTGATTGCCGAAGCGCGCGAAGGCCGTGCCCTGGGCTTTGATGGCAAAAGCCTGATTCATCCCGGCCAGATCGCCCCTTGCCACTTGGCTTTTGCGGCTGGCGAGGCCGAGCTTGATCGTGCCCGTCGGCTGGTTGAAGCCTATGACGGCGGCGCCGAGCGCTTCGAGGACGCAATGATCGAACGAATGCACGTTGTCGCGGCAAAGCGGCTGCTCGAACGGGCGGGCGAAACGGACGGGCGATAAGGGGAATTCGTGATCGCCCCATTGCGGTTGTCGACCTCCGCCCTGTAATGGGCCGGCATGGAACAAGGTTTGGGAACGATCGAGCGCGCTTTCCAGCTGGCGCCGCTGTGCACCACCGTCGATGAAATCCGCAAACGGCTTAAGAGTGAGGGGCATTCCAGCGTCGAGGCCCATCTCGCCGGCGCCAAAATCCGTGCCGATCTGACCAAGGAACTCAAAAAGGTCGGTGAATCGGCGGCTTGAGCGCTGAAGCGATGAGCGCGCCCCTTGGCTAAACGCTCGCTTCCTGCCACAGGCGCGCATGGCCGGTCCCGATTTCGCTACTGACATCCCGCTTGGACTGACGTTCGACGACGTCCTCCTGCAACCGCGTCAATCCGCGGTTCTCCCGAGCCAGGCGGTAACCCGCACCAATCTGACCAAGGGCATTCCGCTCGACATCCCGATCCTGTCTTCGGCGATGGACACGGTAACCGAGACCGACATGGCGATCGCTTTGGCCCAGCTCGGCGGGATCGGTGTTCTCCACCGCAACCTGACGGTCGAGGAGCAGGCCACCGCAGTGCGCCAGGTCAAGCGCTTCGAAAGCGGGATGGT
>JBDSRE010000070.1:0-3149 GCA_039929465.1 Sphingomicrobium sp.
CAACGATACCCGCAAGGCGGAGCTGCTGAAAAGCCCGGTCGAGCATATCGACATCACTAGCTTCGATGCCCGCCCGATCATCGATTCGATGGGCAAGATGAGCTTCACCAGCCGCGACCTCGCCCGCGCGACGCGCCTCTACAACCAGATGCTGGAGGACCAGGACTGCTCGATCATCCTCGTCATCGCCGGATCGACATCGGCCGGCGGCTGCATGGATCTCTATGCCGAAATGGTGAAGAGCAACATGGTCGATGCGATCGTCGCCACCGGGGCCAGCATCGTCGACATGGATTTCTTCGAAGCGCTTGGCCACAAGCATTATCAAGCGCTTGAAATTCCTGACGATGATACGCTTCGCTCGCTCTACATCGACCGCATTTATGACACCTATATCGACGAGCAGCAATTGCAGGATTGCGACTTCACCATCGGCGTCATCGCCGATGCGCTGGAGCCCCGCCCCTATTCATCGCGCGCCTTCATCCGCGAGATGGGCAAGTGGCTGGCCGACGGCAATGCTAAAAAAGACGGCAGCCTGGTCCAGCTTGCTTACGAGCATGAGGTGCCGATCTTCTGCCCCGCCTTCACCGACAGCTCGGCAGGCTTTGGACTGGTCAAGCACCAGGTCGACGCGATGAAGCGCGGCGGTCATTATATGACCATGGACAGCATCGCCGACTTCCGCGAGCTGACCGACATCAAGATCGCCGCCGGGACCACCGGTCTGCTCATGATCGGCGGCGGGGTGCCCAAGAATTTCACTCAGGACACGGTGGTATGCGCCGAAATCCTCGGCCACGACGATGTCGAGGTGCACAAATATGCGGTCCAGATCACCGTCGCTGACGCCCGCGACGGCGCCTGCTCCTCCTCGACCCTTCAGGAAGCCGCGAGTTGGGGCAAGGTCTCCACCGCACTCGAGCAGATGGTCTTCGCCGAGGCAACCTCGGTCCTCCCGCTCCTCGTCAGCGACGCTTGGCATCGCGGCGCCTGGAAGAACCGCAAGAAACGCCGCTTCGCCAAATTGTTCGATTAATCGTCATTCCAGCGAACGCCGGAATCCCGCTTTGTCGATTTAGTCGCTAGAGAGGGATTTTGGGGGAGCCATTATGACCATCAACCCACTACTCGGCCCGGTCGTCGCGCTCGTCGCGTGGACGCTTGTGATGCTCATTTGGATGGCGATCGTCCGTTTTTCGGGCACCAAGAAAGCCGGCATCGACATCGGCAAAAGCGTCGGCGGGCGCGGTCAGGATCTTGAGGGGCGGGTCGACGGCAAAGTTAATTGGCCGGCGCACAATTACGCTCACCTCCACGAACAGCCGACGATCTTCTACGCCATCGTCCTGGCGCTGGTGGCGATGGGCGATACGGCGGTCATCAACCTCTATCTCGCCTGGGGCTATGTCGCACTGCGCATCGTTCACAGCATCTGGCAGGCGACGGTCAATCAGGTGAAGGTGCGCGCGCCGTTGTTCCTGCTGTCGGCTTTGTGCCTGCTCGGTCTCACTGTTCACGCCGCCGCGCGGATCATCCATGATTCTGGGCTGCTCAGCGGGTAAAGCATCCGGTAAGCTCGATATGGGTCGACCAGCGGAATTGCCCGACTGGTTTGACCCAGTCGAGCGCGTAGCCGCCATCGACTAAAGTCCGGGCATCGCGGGCGAAGGTCGCGGGATTGCAGCTGACATACGCGATCCTCCCAAGGGTTGAGGAGGCCAGCGCGGCAACTTGTTCGGCCGCTCCGGCGCGTGGCGGATCGAGCACCACTGCGCCGAAGCGCGAAAGCTCGGCGGGATCGAGCGGCCGCCGATACAGGTCGCGATGTTCGACCTTGGTCGAACGCGCAGCCTGCGCCAGCGCCGCACAGGAATCGCGCGATGCCTCGGCGGCATAAGCGGCGTCGACGGCGAGCGCGAACGTGCCCAGCCCGGCGAACAAATCCGCGACCGGCCCCGCCACTGCGATCGCCGAACGAACCGCCGTGACCAACGCCGCCTCCCCGTCTTCCGTGGCCTGGAGGAAGGATCCTGGAGGGAGCCGCACCGGCTTGGCCGACAAAGTGACGGTTGCGGGCTCGGGTTCATACATCGTTTCGGGCCCCAGCCCGCCGTCGATGGACAGACGCGCGAGCCGCTGCTCCTGGGCGAAATCGGTAACTCGCATTTGCTGGTCGAAACCCGCTACCTCGACGCCCTTGATGAGGACGTCGGGCCCTTGGTCGGCAAGCGCCAGCTGGACCTCCGCGACCCTTTTCGGCCTGAGCAAATCGCCGAGCAGCACCCGAAGCGGCGCTACCAGCGCGAACAATTCGGGTCGGAGGACATGGCATTCGCGCATGTCGACGATCTGGTTTGACTTGGCGGCATTGAAGCCGATGACCGTCGCATTGCCCGCCTTGAGCGCGCGCAACGTCGCCCGGCGGCGGCTTCGCGGCGGCGACAAATGTGGTGCCTCGATCCTCGTTTCAAGCCCATGCTGGACGAGCGCGCCGGCGATCCGCTCCACCAGATAATCTCGGTAAGCGAAGTCATCGACATGCTGGAGCTGGCACCCTCCACATTCCGGAAAATAGCGGCACGGCGGCACTTGGTGGTGCGGGCCGGGCACCACCGTCCCGTTTACGTGCAAGCAATCTCCAGGCGCCGCGAATGCCGCGCGTCGCCCGCTCGCCGTGACTCCGTCCCCGCGCGCCGCGATTCGCACGATCACTTCATCCATCGAGGAGCGCAACCGCGTCGGGAATCGCCGCTGCAAGATCGTCGGCAATCATTCCGGGTCCGGCTATTTCCGCCGCGCGCCCGTGCAGCCACACGCCGGCACAAGCCGCGTCGAACGCGTCCATCCCCCGCGCCCGAAGCGCTGCGATGATTCCCGCCAGCACATCACCGGTGCCGGCGCTCGCAAGCCACGCGGGTGCCGGCGGCGCGAAGCCGCAGCGGCCGTCTGGCGCGGCAACGATCGTGTCCGCTCCCTTCAACACCACCACATTATGCGCCGCATTCGCCGCGGCGAGCGCGCGCTCGGCCTTCGAACCCTTGAGCGTCCCGAACAACGCTTCGAACTCGCCCTCATGGGGGGTGAGGATGCAATCCTGACCCTTGAGCCGTCCGGGCTCGCCGACCAGTCGAATGCCATCGGCGTCG
>JBDSRE010000071.1:0-22441 GCA_039929465.1 Sphingomicrobium sp.
CTTGAGCCGGATCAGCGGCGTGTTGCCGATCGCGGACAGAACATCGGGATGGATTTGCATAAGGCCTAGCTAGGAAGCGCGGAGCGAATAGCAAGATCAGCGGCGGCGATAGCGCAATGCGTAAGCACGCCGCCCTTCGCGGAGCGCCTTCTCCTCATAGCGCGTGGCGGGCCAGCCCCCCGGTCGCTCGAGGAAATCGCCGGGCGCCTCGGCGAGCCACTCGAATTGTGGATCGTGACGCTGCATGACCATCAGCGCCCAGGTCAAATAGGTAGGATCGTCGGTCGCGATCCTGAATTCGCCACCGGGCTTCAGTTTGGCCGCGATCATGTCGACCGGCCCGTCATTGGCCATTCGCCGCTTGGCATGGCGCGCCTTGGGCCACGGGTCGGGGTGGAGCAGGTAAACAAAGCTCAGCGCGCCGTCGGGTACGCGGTCGAGCACCTCTAGCGCATCGCCTCGCCACAGCCGAACATTAGCGAGGTTCCGGTCGCGGACATGGCCGAGCGCGGTCGCCACCCCGTTGAGGAACGGCTCGCAGCCGATGAAACCGTGGTCGGGCAGGAGGTCGGCGCGGTGAGCGAGATGCTCGCCGCCGCCGAAACCGACTTCGAAATGGAGCGGGCGGTCGTCCCCGAACAGCTGCTTGGCGCTGATTTCGCCCTCGGCCGGAACTTCGATCTGCGGCAGCAGATGCTCGATCAGCTCAACCTGGCCCTTGCGCAACTTGTGACCACTGGCCCGACCGTAGAGCCGGTTGAGCGTCAGCGGATCGCCGGGTTTGTGCGCCGTCATTGGCGCTAGGCCAAAGCGGCCTTCAATTCGCCGGTAAGGTCGGTCTTTTCCCACGGGAACAGGCCGTCCTTCGCGGCGCGGCCAAAATGGCCGTAGGCGGCGGTGGTGGCGTAGATCGGGCGATTGAGATCGAGGCAGTTACGAATGCCCCTCGGCGTCAGGCCGCCGAGACGCTCGATCCGGCCGATCGCCATTTCGATGGCGTCGTCGCCGACGCTTCCGGTGCCATGGGTGTCGACATAGAGCGACAAGGGCTCGCTGACCCCGATCGCATAGGCCAATTGGATGGTGCAGCGGCTGGCCAGCCCGGCGGCGACGATATTCTTTGCCAGGTAGCGCGCGGCATAAGCGGCCGAGCGGTCGACCTTGGTCGGATCCTTGCCCGAAAAGGCGCCGCCGCCGTGCGGGGCAGCACCGCCGTAGGTATCGACGATGATCTTGCGCCCGGTCAGTCCGGCGTCGCCGTCGGGGCCGCCGATCTCGAAGCTTCCGGTCGGATTGATGTGATAGACCGTATTGTCAGTGAGGAGGTCAGCGGGGAGCAAATCCGCGATGACGCCTTTGACATAATCGTGAAGCTGGGTTTCGTTCTCGCCCTCGTCATAGCCCTTGGCGTGTTGGGTCGAGACGACGATTGCGGTTGCTTCTGCGGGCTGCCCATCCTCAAACCGCAAGGTCACCTGGCTCTTGGCGTCGGGCTCAAGAAACGGCGCCACGCCCGAATGGCGGTCGGCGGCAAGCCGAGCGAGGATTTGGTGGCTGTACGCCAACGCTGCCGGCATCAGTTCGGGGGTCTCGTCGCAGGCAAAGCCGAACATGATTCCTTGGTCGCCGGCGCCTTCGTCCTTGTTACCGCTGGCATCGACACCTTGGGCGATATCCGCCGATTGCGGGTGGAGATTGTTCTCGAACGCTAGCGTGCGCCAGTGAAAACCGTCCTGCTCGTAGCCGATCCGGCGCACCGTATCGCGCACTGCCTGCTCGATTTCCTCGGGTACTCCGGGCGCCCAATTGCCGGCCTTGTCCATAATCCCCTGGCCACGGATTTCGCCGGCGAGGACGACCTTTTGAGTGGTGCACATGGTCTCGCACGCGACCCGCGCCTCGGGGTCCTTGGACAGGAACAGATCGACGATGGCGTCGCTGATCTGGTCGGCGACTTTGTCGGGATGGCCTTCGGAAACCGATTCGGACGTGAAGAGGTAAGAGCTGCGCATGAGCGGCGGCGATCCTTTAGACTTACAGATATAAGGGAATCGTTATGTCCCGCGTCCTAGCGGCGGCGGCGGCCAAGCACAATGCCGCCGGCGATCAGCAACAGCCCGAACAGGATTGGCAAAAGGTTGCCAAAGCGGGCGAAAATGGTCGGCGCATTGGCATGCGGCGGAAGAACGGCATCGATCACCCCAGCGGTGCGCCAGGGAAGTTCCTTCACCACTGCGCCGCGGGCGTCGATGACGGCACTGATCCCGGTGGGCGTGGCGCGGATCACCGGAAGGCCTTCCTCCGCCGCCCGAAGCCGAGCCTGGGCAAGATGCTGCGGCGGGCCCCAGCGTCCGAACCAGGCGTCGTTCGAAGGATTGAAGATGAACGACGGTCGGTGCGCCTGGTCAACCACGCGCCCCGAAAAGACGATTTCGTAGCACAGCTGGAACCCTATCTTGCCCCAATGGCCGCCAACATCGATTGAGCGCGGTCCCGGACCGGCGGCGAAATCCAACTCGCCGGGCGCAAGCCGGTTGAGACCGACGGAGGATAGCAGCGGACGCATCGGCAGATATTCGCCATAGGGTACCAGATGGGCCTTGTCGTAACGGCCGATGACCGTTCCGCCGGGACCAATCGCGAAAACGCTGTTGGTAGCGGTGTCGATGCCCATCCCGTCGGCGGAATTGATCGCCAGCCCGCCGGTCAGAAGCATATCGTCCGGGCCGAGCAATGCAGCGGCACGCCGGACCTGTGCCTGCGCCGCGGCGTTCGCGGCGGGGCGGCTATCCTGAAGCGGCATGGTCACCGCCGCTTCGGGCCACAGCAGCAGGCGCGGATTGCCGGTCGGCGTTCCGCTGAGCTGGGATAGGCGGCGCTCGGCCGCAGCCTCCGCACCGGGCCGCCATTTGTCTTCCTGGCCAATATTGGGCTGGACCACCCGGACGTTCAGCACGGCCAGCGGGTCGTCGGGCACTGCCGAGGATGGGAGCACCCAAAGCACTGCGGTCGCGGCAAAAATCACCACCATCGGCAGCCACCGGCGATAGACCTCGAGCCATACCGCTCCGGCAAGCAAGATAACCATTGCGCCAAGTCCGTAAGTGCCTGTTAGCGGGCTGATCGTAATGAGCGGGGTCGGGACGACTGCCGCAGCGACCGGATTCCATGGGAAACCGGTGAACGCGGTTCCGCGGAGCCATTCGGTGATCGCCCAGGCGCCGGCGAGGATGAGCAGCAAGGTCACCCGATTGTCGCGCCACAAGCGCCACGCCAGTCCGGTTGCGATGGCGGGGTAAACCGCGAGGTATATCGACAGCAGCACCACCGCACCCCAGCCCAAAGTCGGCGGCATCGCGGCCTGGAAAGTGAAGGCGGTGGCGATCCAGTTCAATCCGACCACGAACTGGCCGAAGCCAAATGCCCAGCCAATTCCAAGCGCGGTTGACAGGCGCTTTGCGCGGCTCAGCAATTCGCACAATACGGCGAAGGCGACGAACACCAGCGGCCACCAGCCGAACGGCGCGAAGGCGAAGGCGGAAGCGGCGCCGATCAGCGCTGCGTAAAGAACGAGTAGCATGGCGCCCTCGCTAGCGTTTACTGTGCGCGAACGAAAGTCTCGACAATCGCGGTTGGCGAGGCGCACAAAAGGATTATGGCGCTTCGTCCTTTCCACCTCGCTTTTCCGGTTCACGACCTGGCCTCGGCGCGCGCTTTTTATGGCGGACTGCTCGGTTGCCGCGAAGGGCGAAGCGCGGAGCACTGGGTCGATTTCGACTTCCACGGCCACCAGATCGTTGCGCACCTCAAACCCGCCTTCGAGCGCCCGGCGGAGTCATCCCCGGTCGATGGCGCCAACGTGCCGGTGCCGCATTTCGGGCTGGTGCTGGCTATGGACGAGTGGCGCGCGCTGGCTCGGCGGCTCGAGGCCGTTGGGACGGATTTCGTCATTGCCCCGACCGTTCGCTTTGCCGGTCAGGCGGGGGAGCAGGCGGTAATGTTCCTCTTCGACCCATCGGGCAATGCGCTCGAGTTCAAGGCGATGGCGGACGCGGGCAATTTGTTTGCCAGGTCCGCTTCATCCGTTCGTCCTGAGTAGCCATTGAGCGTGACGAAATGGCGTATCGAGGGACTGCCCTTCGATACGGGCCTTCGACTTCGCTCAGTCCCTACTCAGGACGAACGGTAGTTAGGGTTTGTCCGCGCTATGTTCGGGCGCGTGGAGCCTCACCCGCTGAATTTTGCGGCCGTCGGCGGCAACGCATTCAAGCCTCCAGCCCGACGGGTGATCGACCGACTCGCCGGGTTGAAGGATGCGCCCGGCGAGGATGAAGGTGAGCCCGCCGATGGTGTCGATGTCCTCTTCCTCGGCGGTCAGCCGCGCATCGACCGCTTCGCGCAGATCCTCGAGCTCAAGCCGCGCATCGGCTTCCCACAGACCCTCGTCGATCTGGGTCAGAAGGCCGCTTTCTTCTTCGTCATGCTCGTCCTCGATCTCGCCGACAATTTCCTCGACCACGTCCTCGATCGTCACCAGACCCTCGGTGCCGCCGAATTCGTCGACCACGATGGCGAGGTGGATATGTTCGGTCCGCATCCGCGCCAACAATTCGATCACGCCCATGGATTCGGGAACGAACAACGGGTCGCGCATCAACCCACTTAGCGAACGGTCGCGGCTGGCGTCGACATTGGCCATGAACACGTCCTTGATGTGGAACATGCCCACGACTTCATCGAGCCCGTCGCCATAGACCGGCAAGCGGCTGTGACCGGCATCGGCGAAGGCCGCGACCAATTGCTCGAAACTGACGGTGTTGCGCACCGCGATGATGTCCCCGCGGGTGACACAGATATCGCCCGCGGTATGATCGCCAAAGGTCAGCAAATTGCGCAGCATCTGACGCTCGGACGGGCTGAGATCCCCCGCCACCGGCCGCGAATCCTCAGCCCCGTCGATCGCATCCTCGATCTGGTTGCGCAGGCTCGGTTCCGAATCGTCGCCGAAAATCAGATGGCGCATCCCGCGCCACAGCCGCGATCGGCCTTCGGGCTCTGGATCGCTGGACATCAGTTGGCCGCCCGATACGGCTCGGCAATGCCGAGCCGGGCGAGTGCACGAACCTCGCGCGCCTCCATCTCGGCGGCTTCGGCATCACCGTGATGGTCATAGCCGAGCAAATGCAGAGTCCCGTGGACGATCAGATGTGCGGCATGGTCGGAGATACTGACGCCCTTGTCACCGGCCTCGGCGGCGCACACGCCCGACGCGAGGACAATGTCCCCGAGCAGCAGTTCGGGACCGTCGTCCGGGACAGCGCCAAGTTCGTGCGCTTCTGCCATCGGGAATGACAAGACGTTGGTGGCCTGATCCTTGCCGCGCCATTTGGCATTAAGCGCTCGGACGTCCTCGTCTCTGGCAAGCCAGACCGATAATTCAACCGCTCGGTGGGATTGGCCCAGTTGGGGAAAAGCGCTTTCGGCGATTGCGGCTTCGGCGGCGTTGCGGATCAGCGGCTCGCCGATTCTACTGTCCCACTCCCCGTCACTATCAAGCGCGATTTCGAGCATCATGAATCGGGGCCCTCATAGGCCTGGACGATGCGCCCGACGAGCGGGTGGCGGACGACGTCGGCCGAGCTGAAGCGGATCATCGACAGCTTCGGAATCCCGTCGAGCTTGGCCACCGCATCATTAAGTCCGCTCATCGCGCCGGGCGGCAGATCGGTCTGATTGGGATCGCCGCAAATGACCATCCGGCTGCGCATGCCGAAGCGGGTGAGGAACATCTTCATCTGCATCGGCGTGGTATTCTGCGCCTCGTCAAGGATAACAAAGGCGTCGCTCAATGTCCGTCCGCGCATGAAGGCGATCGGCGCGATCTCGATCTCGCCCGACGCGATTCGGCGCTCGACCTGCTCGGTCGGGAGCATGTCATAAAGCGCGTCGTAGAGCGGGCGCAAATACGGATCGACCTTGTCCTTCATGTCGCCGGGGAGGAATCCTAAGCGCTCGCCGGCTTCGACCGCCGGGCGCGACAGGATCAGCCGGTCGACCGCGCCGGTGATCAGCATTGCAACCGCCTGGGCGACCGCGAGATAGGTCTTGCCGGTTCCCGCCGGACCCAATGCGAAAATCATGTCGTCGCGGGCCAACGCTTCCATATACGCCGTCTGGACCACCGAGCGCGGGACGATGGTTTTCTTGCGCGTTCGAATCATCACCTTGGGCGGGGAGGTCACTTCCTGCTCGATGATCCCGTCGAGGCTTGGCTGCTGCGCCATTCCAAGCACGGCACCGACCGCTTCGGCATCGACATCGTGGCCTTGGTCAAGGCGGTTGTAGAGACCCATCAACACGTCTCGGGCGCGCGACGCCGATTCGGGCTCACCCTCAATCTGCACTTTGTTGCCGCGCGCCGAAATATGCACCCCGAGCGCGGTTTCTATGGCGATCAAATGGCGGTCGTAATCGCCGAACAAGGGCCCGATCAGATACGGCTGATCGAATTCCAGCTCGAGCCGCGCGCGCCCGCCCTCGTTTGCGGCGACCGTTGCGAGTTCGCGGCGGGCCATCAGGCGGCGACCTTTATGCGCCGAGCGCCGGTCATCGAACGTGGGCCGGCGGCGATCAGGGTAACGTCGATGATATCGCCGGGCGCGGCGTCGGTGTCGACGTGGACCGATTGCAGCCACGGCGACTTGCCGATCATCTGGCCGGGTTCGCGGCCGGCTCGCTCGATCAGGATTTGTGTGTGCTTGCCCATCGTCGCGGCGTTGAACGCCAACTGGTGCTTGCCGATCCGATGTTGCAGCCGCTGAAGCCGCTCATCCATCACTTCTCGCGAAATCTGATCCTCCATCGCTGCCGCCGGGGTGCCCGGTCGCGGGCTGTATTTGAACGAATAAGCCGAGGCATAGCCGACCGCATCGACGATGTTCAGCGTTTCCTCGAATTCGGAATCGCTTTCGCCGGGAAAGCCGACAATGAAGTCGCCACTGATCGCAATGTCGGGCCGAGCGGCGCGGGCGCGCTTGATGATCCGCAAATAGCTGTCGACGCTGTGGCTTCGGTTCATCGCCTTGAGCACTCGGTCGCTCCCCGACTGCACCGGCAAGTGGAGATAGGGCATCAATTGCTCGACCTCGCCGTGGGCAGCAATCAGCGCGTCGTCCATGTCATTGGGGTGGCTGGTGGTGTAGCGGATGCGCTTCAGCCCGCCGATCCGCGCCAACGCTCGGATCAGTCCGGCAAGGCCCAGGCCATCCTCGCGCCAGCCATTCACATTCTGCCCCAGGAGCACGATTTCCCGAGCGCCGGCGTCGACCAACGCTTCGGCCTCGGCAAGAATGTCGCTCAGCGGTCGGCCGATCTCGGCGCCGCGGGTGTAGGGCACAACGCAATAGGTGCAGAACTTGTCGCAGCCTTCCTGGACGGTGAGGTAGGCGCTCGGGGTCGCGCGGCGCCGGGCTGGCATTGCGTCGAACTTGGAGATTGCAGGCATTTCGGTGTCGACCGGCCGAGCACCCGTGGCCGCGTCCGCGATCAGCTCGGGCAGCCGGTGATAGGTCTGGGGACCGACGACGATGTCGATCAACGCCGATCGCCGATGCGCCTCCGCTCCCTCGGCTTGGGCGACGCAGCCGGCGAGTGCGATCAGCGGCTTCGACCCGTCCTCGCGGCGCAATCGCCCGACGTCCGAATAGGCCTTTTCGGCGGCTTTCTCGCGGATGTGGCAGGTGTTGAGGACGACAAGGTCGGCATCTTCGTCTTCGCCGGCCGCGCGCATCCCGTGCACGTCGAGCAATTCGGCCATGCGCTGCCCGTCATAGACATTCATCTGGCAGCCGAAACTCTTGATTCGGAAGGTCTTGGGACTCATTGGCTCAAGCCTATAGGCGAAGGCTCGGCGGACTTGAAGCCGAGCGCATGCTCGATCGCCTGGCGGGCCTCGGCGGCAAGCTGCTTGCGGCCGCCGCCGTGCGCCAGCGGATCGAGCAGGCGCAGCATGACTGGGACCGTTCCGCGTCGCCCAAGGACTCGGCGAACATTCGTCATTGCCGGCTCCCCAAACCAGGCGATGCCTGTGGCGGCAGGCCCATAGTCGATTGCGACCGGTCTGACGACGACGTCACCGGCAGCGTAATTGGCGGCCTCGAGCAGGGTCGAGCGGAAGGGCAGTAACTCGGTTCCCGGGCCGACCGTGCCTTCGGGGAACAGCGCCACCGGCTTGGCGCCGTCCAGCGCTTTGGCGATATCGCGGGCCTGGTCCTTGGCGCCCTTCATATGCCCGCGGCGGACGTAAATCGTGTCATTCTGGTCGGCGAGCCAATGGACGAAGCCGTTGCCGAGCGAGTCCTTGGACACGAACGCCGCGCCGGTCGCGCCGGCGACGATGAGGATGTCGAGCCAACTGACATGATTGGCGATGATCAGGCTGTGGCGGGCGACCGGCGCGCCTTCGACCCGCACCCGGGCGCCGACGATCCACGCCGCCGCGCCGAGAAACCGTCGCGGCCATGGCGAAGTGCCGGTTATCGCTCGGGTCAGCAGATGGATCGGCGCGCAGACCACGAACAGCACCGCGAGCGCGGCCACGCGACCTGCCGCAAGCGCCAGCGACGGCGGCGCTTGCGCGCGATCAGCGATCGCGGTCGAGGGCGACGCCGTACAGCTCCATTCGATGGTCGACGAGGCGGAAACCGAGGCGCTCGGCGATCTGCTTTTGAAGCAGTTCGAGCGCGTCGTCGGCGAATTCGATGACCTTGCCGGTTTCGACATCGATGAGATGGTCGTGATGGCTGTCCGATACCGCTTCGTAGCGCGAGCGCCCGTCACCGAATTCGTGCCGCTCGAGAATTCCCGCTTCCTCGAACAGGCGCACGGTCCGGTAGACGGTGGCGATCGAGATGTTGGAGTCGATCGCCGCTGCACGCGAGTGCAAGGTTTCGACGTCGGGATGATCCTCGCTATCGCCGAGCACCTTGGCGATTGTCCGGCGCTGATCGGTAATCCTGAGGCCCTTATCGGCGCACAGCTGCTCGATATCGATGGTTCGCTGCATTGCCTTTAGGTAGGCAGCGCGCGTGCCGACGTCAAAGGGCTACGGCTCTATCTTACTTCCGAGTCCGCCGGCGCTTGGTTCCAAGTCCGATCGCCTTGGCCAGCTTGCGCCGCTGTTCGGCGTAATTGGGGGCGACCATTGGATAATCGGAATTAAGACCCCATTTGCGGCGGTAATCGTCGGGGGTCATGTTGTAATGGGTCATAAGATGCCGCTTGAGCATCTTCAGTTTCTTTCCATCCTCAAGACAAACGATATAGTCGGGCTTGATCGAGGCGCGCACCGAAACCGCTGGTTCCTGCTTAGCTTCGGCGGCCGAATTGGCACCGGAAATGCCGGCCAGAGCGCCGTGAACGTTCTGGATCAGTGCCGGCAAGTCATTGACCGATACGCTATTGTTACTGACATGAGCAGCGACAATATCGGCGGTAAGGGCGAGCATCGTCTCATTGTCTAAATTATCGACCATAGTGCAAATTCCCGAGCAGGAGTTTAGTTGGGCGCGAAGTTCTCGCGCGCGCTGCTGTTCCTAATCTTCTATCCGTTGGTGCGCAACATGAATAGGCCCGTTCAGCGTCCTTCAGACAGAGTCCGGGCAAAGGTCAGTGCATCGAAACTCTGACCGTCGGCACCGCGGTAATAATTGCGCCTCCGCCCCACCGCCACAAAGCCCGCCGAGCGGTACATGACGATCGCTGGATTGCCGTCACGGACCTCAAGATGAACTTTGCAAGCGCCGCGCTCGCTCGCCCGGCCCATGAAATCGCCGAGCAATTGCGCGCCGATCCCACGCCGCTGGTGCCCGGGTGCGACCGCAAGCAGAAGCAACTCGGCCTCGTCGGCGATTGTCCGGGTCAGCGAAAAGCCAACCACTGCGCCGCCGTCGCCATCGCCATCGCGGGCAAGCGCCAGGCTAATCCCCGCCAGCGGCAGGATTCCCGAACATTGCGAGCGGGTCCACGCCTCGCCGAATTGATTGCCGAACGCCGCCTCCATGATCCGCATCACCGGATCGAGGTCGTCGGAGGATCCGCGCTCGAGGCGGAAGGCCGGTCGGGGCGCTGGACTTGCCATTCAGGCAGCCTTTGCTGTGGAGGCGCGGGCTTTGGCATCTGGCGCTCGGGCGTAAAGCGGTCGCGCGTCGAGCGAGCGCAGCGCCTCGGGCAGGCGCATGGCGAACCGCGCCGAAGGCCAGGCGGTGCGCGCCTCGCCAGTCCCGAGCGCCTCGACCAGCGCCGCCGCACCCGACCCGAGGATCAGCGGCGCGGATATTTGCGCGGCCGCTTGGTCGGGGCTGAGATTGAGTAATGCACCTTGCGGTTCGCAACTCGTCCCATCGAACATCTGAATGAAAATCTCGCCATGGCCGCCAAGCACCGATGCGGCCACCGGGTCGTCCGCGCCGCTGCCAGCGGCGATCAGCGCCAGCGACGACATCCCGGCAACGCTCGCGCCCCAGCCGATGGCGAGGCCGTGGGCGGCAGCGACCGCGACCCGGATTCCGGTGAAACTGCCGGGTCCGGTCCCGACCAGGATCGAATCCGCGCGGCGCCCGGCGAGCATTTCCTGAAGCATCGGCACCAGCCGTTCGCTATGGCCGCGGTCGATCAATTCATCGCGGCTCGCAAGGCAGGCGCCATCGCCGTCGAACAAGGCGGCGGTGCAGGCGGAACTCGACGTGTCGAACGCGAGGATCATTATAGGACGATGATGGTCACAAGCGGCGGCGGTGAGCAAGCCCCACTAGACAGGAAGCCCTAAACCGCTTCGACGCTCTCGACCTCGGGCACATAATGTTTGATCAGACCCTCGATCCCGCGCTTCAAGGTGATTTCCGACGATGGACAGCCCGAACAGGCACCCTGAAGCGCGAGGAACAGTGTCCCTCCCTTGAAACCGCGATAGACGATATCGCCGCCATCCTGGGCCACCGCCGGGCGGACGCGGGTCTCGATCAATTCCTTAATCTGGTCGATGATCTCGGCATCGGCGGGATCGTCATCGATTGCAACGGCATCGGATGCGACGTGAATACCGCCCGCACTGCCCGCAGTAAACAACGGCGCGCCGCTGACAAAATGGTCGAGTAATGTCTCAAGCACGAGTGGCTCGAGATCGCCCCACAACACGCCGCCCGAAGCGGTCACCGAAATGAAGTCGCGGCCGAAAAATACGCCTTCGACCTGGCCGCTGTCGAACAGTGCCAAGGCCAGTGGGGACGCGGCGGCGCTCTCCGAATCGGGAAAATCGCGCGTACCCGCTTCCATCACCGGCTGGCTGGGGAGGAATTTGAGGGTCGCCGGATTGGGCGTCTGTTCGGTGCGGATCAGCATCGCTCAAATGTGGCCCCGAGCGGACCGGCGTTCAACCCCCGAAGGGCGGAACCCCGGCAATGATCCAGCGCGTCGTGGCGATCCCGGCGATCAGGCACAGCAGCGCTACCCACCACCGGCCCGGCCGCATCGGCGCGATCCCCGCTTCGAGGGCGTTGCTGCCGGTGATCATCGCCTTGGTCAGGCGCTTGTTTCGAAACAGTCGGTAAAACAGGATCGCTCCGACGTGGAGGATGATCAGCGCGAGAACGATATTGAACCAGGTTTCGTGGAAGTCGCGCACCCGATCAGAGGAGTCGATGCTGATAAAGCGCGCCAGCGGGCCTTCGTTGAGGCCGTCCTCATCGACCGCGAACAGGCCGAGCCCGACCTGCACCAGCACCGCGCCAAGCAAGGCGATGACGCTCAAACCGCCGAGCGGGGAGTGGCCGGCAGCCTTCCAGGCGGCGGAATCGCGGAAATAGTCGCGCAATCCGGCCGGTCCGCGAATGAAATTGGCGAAACGGGCGGTCGAGCTTCCGACCACCCCCCACAATAAGCGGAAAATGAGCAGCGAAAGAATTCCGAACCCCGAATAGAGATGCCAGTCGATGTGGCCGTTGGTCGCCGACCACCAGCTGAAGCCGATCAACGCCGCGAGCGTCCAGTGGAACAGTCGGATCGGGACATCCCAGACCGGCTGCAGTCCGCCCGCCACGCTCAGTTTTTGTCCTCGGAGCGATAGGGATCGTGGCACGCCTTGCAGCTTTTGCCGAGGTCGCCAAACGCAGCAGTCGAAGCGGCGGTATCGCTGCTTCGAGCGGCCGCGCTTAACTTGGCCGATGCCAGCTGGAACGCTTTCATTTTCGCCGCGAAATCCTCCGGCTTGTTCCAGATTTCCGCCAATGCCCGAGTTTTGCCTGCTTCGGAGCCCGACCCTTTCGGGAACCATAGCGACGATTTCTTGGCCAGCGCATTCATGGTCGCTGTATTGCTGGCGACCACGGCCATGTCAGGCGACCCCGATTTTAATTCGCGAGCGAGCATTTTCATCACCTTGCCAATTTTCCCCATGCCCTCGTGGCGCTCGTGCATGATGGTTTTGGCAGCGGCCCCGCTGACCCGTGGAGTCGCCGCGGCGGTGAGCAGTCCGATCCCGGCGATTGCGATAAATATCCTGCGCATGTTCACTCCTTGGCGTCCGCTGGAACCAACCAGCTATCGTCGATCATCTGAATGATCCCTGAGAAGTCCTTGTTCCCGCCGCCGCGCTCGACGAAGCGCTGGTACAATAGCTCTGCCTCGCCGCCCATCGGGGTGTAAGCGCCAGCTTCCTGCGCCGCGGCCATCGCCAGCTTCAAATCCTTGAGCATCAGCGCTGCGGCGAACCCGCCGTCGTAATCGTGGTCGGCGGGGGTGTCGGGTCCCACTCCAGGCACCGGGCAATAGGACGTCATCGACCAGCTCTGGCCGCTGGCCTTGGATGAAATGTCGTAGAATGTCTGAAGGTCGAGCCCGAGCTTCTTGGCCAAGGCAAACGCCTCGCACGTCGCCACCATGGTGGCGCCAAGGATCAGGTTGTTGCAGATTTTCGCAGCCTGGCCAGCACCCAATTCGCCGGCGTGGATCACCGCTTTGGCCATCGGCTCGAGCAGCGGCTGGGCGCGGCCAAAGGCGCTGTCCGACCCGCCGACCATGAAGGTCAACTGCCCACCGGCGGCGGCGGCAATCCCGCCCGATACCGGCGCGTCAACGAATTCAAAGCCCTTGGCGATCATCGCCTCGCCGACGGCGCGCGCGCTGGCGACGTCGATGGTCGAACAATCGATCAGAATCGCACCGGCCTTCGCGTTTGGAGCAATGTCCTGATCGTAGACTGCTCGAACATGGCTGGCAGCCGGAAGCATGGTGATGACGACATCGGCGCCCTTCACCGCGTCGGCAGCGGAGGAAGCGGCGCTGCATCCGCCCTCGCCGGCGCGCTCGACCGCCTCGACGACGAGGTCGAAGGCGCGCACCTCATGACCCGCTTTGGCCAGGATTGGCGCCATCCCCCCGCCCATATGCCCAAGCCCGATGAATGCGATCACGGTCATGCTTTACTCCTGTGTGTTCCTGCGCAGGCAGGAACTCTGGCCACCGCTCCTGCCTTCGCAGGAGCACGGACATTCTATCTCCCAGCCCACTTCCCCGGCCTTTTATCGACGAACGCCGCCATGCCTTCCTTCTGGTCTTCGGTACCGAACAGGCCGTGGAACAGTCGGCGTTCGAAATTGACGCCTTGGGCAAGGCTCATTTCGAACGCGGCATTGACCATTTCCTTGGGCGCGATGGCGGCCAGGGGCGCCATCGATGCGATCGTCTCGGCAGTCTTCAATGCTTCGTCGAGCAAATCGGCGGCGGGCACAACGCGCGCGACCAGCCCCGAGGTCTCGGCTTCCTCAGCCCCCATCATCCGGCCGGTCAGGCACATTTCCATCGCCTTGGCCTTGCCGAGCGCTTTGGTCAGGCGCTGCGACCCGCCCATTCCGGGAGTGACTCCGAGCTTGATCTCGGGCTGGCCGAATTTTGCCGTGTCGGCGGCGATGATGAAATCGGCCATCATCGCCACTTCGCAGCCGCCGCCAAGCGCGAAGCCCGCGACCGCCGCGATCCACGGCTTGCGCGTCGCGGTGACCCGCTCCCAGCCGGCGAAGAAATTGGATGAATACATGTCGGCAAAGCCTTGGCTCTGCATCTCCTTGACGTCGGCGCCGGCGGCAAACGCCTTCTCGCTCCCGGTGAGGACGAGACTGCGCTGGGCCGGATCGCAATCGTAGGCTGCGAACACCGAGATTAACTCCTCGAGAACCTTGGAATTAAGCGCGTTGAGTGCTTGCGGTCGGTTCAAGGTGACCAATGTCACCGCGCCCTTTTGTTCGACCAGGATCGTCTCGTAGTTCATGTCTGCTCCTCAAAAATCGAACGGGCGCCATTCTTCCTCGGGCGGTAGAGGCTCGAAAAAGCAGTCGATATCGCGTGGCCCGATCGCTTCGGGCCGGGTCGGGTGCCAATTGGGCGTATTGTCCTTGTCGATCAGCAACGCGCGCACGCCCTCGCGGAAATCAGGATGGTGGATGAGCCGCACCATGATTCCATATTCCATCCGCATTTCATCGACAAAATGGAGTTGGTAGGGGCTTTCCAGGAGCAGTTTGAGGCTGACCTTGCACGCCGTCGGCGATTTCTCGGCGATCGAGGCCGCTTCCTTTGCCGCCCACTCGTCACCTTGCGCAGCGCCGGCATCGAGCGCCGCCACGATGTCCTCCAATTGGTCGGAAGCGAAATAGCGGTCGATCTTCTGCAAATGCCCGGCAATGCGCGGCGGCGGCACGTCCTCCTCGCTCAATTCGTCGAGAATTGCCTGAACCCTGAACGGCTGCTCGATGATCCGCTCCTTGGCCTCGGGCAGTTGATCGGACGGCAGATAATGGGTTGCGAGCCGCAGCTTGAGCGATTCCGAACCGTCGAGCCGAGCACCGGTCAGCGCAAGGAATTGCGCGAGCCGCCCGCGCAAACGACTGAGATAGCGCCCGCCGCCAACATCGGGGAAAATGCCAATCGCGGTCTCGGGCATGGCGAGGATCGTGTGCTCCGTGGCGACCCGGTAACGGCACGGCATGGCGATCCCGACTCCGCCGCCCATCGTCACCCCATCCATGAACGCGACGCCCGGCTTGGCGTAAGTATATTCGAGGTGGTTGAGGCGATATTCGTCGAAAAAGAATGCTCGAGCTGCGGCGTCATGCCCATCGACATCCTGAGCGATGGTGACGACATCACCCCCGGCGCAAAACCCGCGGGCTATTTTCCCATCGCCATCCGGCTGGGCGTTATGATCGATAAGAATGATGCGCACATCCGGATCGTCGCGCCATTGATGAAGCGCGGCGGCCATGTCGCGGACCATCTGGCGGTTGAGGCTGTGCAGCGCGCGAGGCCGATTGAGGCTGATCCGCCCGGCCTGACCCTGCTTGTAGGTGAGAACATCCTTGGCCTCGCTCACCGTCTCGCTCACGGCATCATCGCATAAGCGCCCGGCGCGGGCTCGATCGGTCTGGCGGGCTTGCGCGCCGCGACGGTCGTTCGCGATCCCTTGCCCGCAAGCCATTCGGTCCACCACGGCCACCAGCTGCCCTCGTGCTTGGTCGCGCTCTCAAGCCAGGCGTCCGCTTCGGCCGGCATTTTGTCGTTGGTCCAATAGCCGTGCTTGTTGCGGCTCGGCGGGTTGATCACCCCGGCGTTGTGGCCCGATCCGCCGAGGACGAAATCCGCTTTCAGGTGACGAGCCCCGACATATACTGCCTGCCACGCCGACACGTGATCGTCCTTGAGCGCGATGACCAGCATTGGCGTTTCGATCTTGGCCAGATCGATTGCGGTGTCGCCGACCATGAACCCCGCCGGGTCCTTAAGCTTGTTGTCTAGCAACAGGTCGCGGTTGTAACTCTTGAGGAACGCCGCAGGAATGCGCGCCCCATCCTCGAACCAGTACAGCAGGTCGCTCGGCGGTGCGTCGCGGTCGAGTAGGTAATGGTTGATCACGCTCGACCAGATGAGGTCGTTGGCGCGCATCGCCGCGAACAGGCGCTGGAGTTCGACGCTGTCGATATAGCCCTGACCCTCAAGATGGTCCTCGAGCGCGGTCAAATGGCCTTCGTGGACGAATGCCGACCAGTCGCGCATGTCGGCGAAATCGACCATCGAGCCGATCAGGGTCGCGGAGTTGACCTCGCTTCCCCGGCCCTTGGCGGCGAGCCAGCCGAGCGCGATCGCGGCCAGTGTTCCGCCGAGGCAGAAGCTGAACAGATCGGGGGCCGAACCGGTGCGTTTGGTCACTTGCTCGATCGCAGTGACAATCCCTTCAAGCGTATAATCGCCGACGTTCTTGGCCTTGAGCTCGGCGCTTGGATTGACCCAGGAAACGACGAACACCGTCCGGCCTTCATCGACCAGCCATTTGACCAGGCTTTGATTGGGCACGAGGTCGATCATGTAATAGCGATTGACCAACGGCGGCACGTAGAGCAGCGGCTCGGCCGCGACTTTGAGCGTGGCCGGCGTATACTGGATGAGCTGGAACAGATCGTTCTGGAACACCACCGAGCCCGGTGTCGCGGCGATGGTCTTGCCCTTTTCGAACGCCGAATTGTCGGTGCGGCGTTTGACGATGCCCTTGCCGCCGCCGATGTCCTCTAGAAGGTTGGAGAAGCCCTGGACCAGGTTGGCGCCCTTGGTCTCCTTGGTGCGCTTGACCACTTCGGGATTGGTAAAGGCGAAATTGGCCGGTGAGATGGCGTTGAGATATTGGTCGAGGAGCAAGCGCATGGTCGCCTGCGCACCGTCACCGCCATTACCCAGCCCAACCATTTCTCGAAGCTGCTTGGACGCCAGCAGATAGGCGTCGCGGACCGACCGGTAATAGGTCTCGTCCTGCCATTCCGCGGCCTTGAAGCGGCGGTCGCGCGGCGCTTCGCCCGACTTGCCGGTGAGCGCGCCCAACCAGAAATCGCCCCATTCGCGCGCGGCCTCCATCTGCACCTGCATCAGGTCTTGCGGGCGCGTTGCGATGCTCAGCGCCGTTTCGGCCGACGCCTTGGCGATCGCGAACGGATCAAACGGGAGTGGGGATTTGGGTTTCAGTGTTCCGGTCCTTCGATACGGGTCTTCGATGCGCTTCGCTCCCTCAGCCCCTACTCAGGACGAACGGACAACCCAAGCCGTTCGTGGCGCGGTCATTCGAAATGGGTCTTTGCCAAGGCTCGGACTCTGCTCAGGACGACCGAACGACCCAAGCTACCCAAGCCGTTCGTGCTGAGTAGGCCCGGAGGGCCGTATCGAAGCATCGGCTGCATCACTGGCGCAGCAGATCGCGGCTGACGATCATGCGCATGACCTGATTGGTGCCCTCTAGGATCGAATGAACGCGGAGGTCGCGCCAGAAGCGCTCGATCGGATAATCCTGGAGGTAGCCATAGCCGCCGTGGAGCTGGAGCGCGCGGTCGACGATCGCACTTCCGCTGTCGGTCGCAAGGCGTTTGGCCATGGCTGCGAAGCGGGTCTTGTCGGGTGCGTTGGCGGTGACCTTGGCGGCGGCGACATAGAGCAGATAGCGCGCCGCCTGAAGCTCGGTTTCCATGTCGGCGAGGGTGAATTGGGTGGCCTGGAAATCGGCGATCGCCTGGCCGAACTGCTTGCGCTCCTTGGTGTAGGCGATGCTTTCATCAAGGCAGCGCTGCGCACCGCCCAAACTGCACGCGCCGATATTGATGCGCCCGCCGTCCAGGCCCATCATCGCGATCCGGAAGCCTTCGCCCTCGGCCACGACGCGGTTGGTGGCGGGCACCCTGACCTCGTCGAAATTGACCTGGCACGTGGGCTGCGAATGCCAGCCAAGCTTCTTTTCCTGGGCGCCGAAGCTGACCCCCTTCATGTCCTTGTCGATGACCAGAGCGGTGATGCCTTTGGGCCCATCCTCTCCGGTTCGGACCATGGTCACATAGACTTCGTTCTCGCCGCCACCCGAAATAAACGCCTTGGAGCCCGAGACGACATAGTCGTCGCCGTCCTTGACCGCCTTGGTCTTGAGCGCCGCTGCGTCCGATCCCGACGATGGTTCGGTCAGGCAATAGCTGCCGATTTTGTCCATGGTGATCATGGAGGGGAGGTATTTCGCTTTGACATCGTCGCTGCCGAAGCGGTCGATCATCCAGCTCGCCATATTGTGGATTGAGATGAAGGCGCTAGTCGAGGGGCAGCCGTAAGCCATCGCTTCCATGATCAGCGCTGCCTCAAGCCGCCCGAGCCCGATCCCGCCCGCTTCCTCGGATACGTAAATGGCGCCGAAACCAAGCTCGGCCGCCTCACGCACAGTGTCGCGGGGAAAAATATGCTTTTCGTCCCACTCGGCTGCATTGGGCGTGATCGCATCGGCAGTGAACTTGCGCGCCATCTCCTGGATCTGGAGCTGGTCGTCGTTAAGCTCGAACGGGTTGGAGAAGTCCATGAGGGCGGGCCTTAAAAGCTGGGCAGCGGCGCGACAAGGGCAGGGATCAGTCCGCCGTTTCTTCCTTGAGCATCCCTTCGAACCCGAGCACCTGGCGAACCGAATCGCGCTCCATCATCCGGGCCCGGAACGCCTCGAGGTTGGGCCATTTGTCGAGGCCCATCATCTTGTCGCCCCAGCCCAGCATGACGAACAGATAAATATCGCCGAGAGTCAGCGTGTCGCCGAGGAGGAATGGGCCGTTGCCAAGTTCCTTGTCGACATGGTCGAACTTCTTGCCGATCGCGTCCTTGGCGAATTGCTTGACGTCGTCGCTCGCCGTCGGGCTGAACAATGGGCTGAAGCTCTTGTGGATTTCGGTCGTGATGTAATTCACCCATTCGAGCACCCGATAGCGGCGGAAATCGCCGATTGGGGGCAGAACTTGGGCAAGCCCCGAACGATCGCCAAGATATTGCAGGATGACCGCATTTTCGGTCAGCACCTCGCCGCTGTCGAGCTCGAGAGCCGGCACCGCGCCCTTGGGATTAACGTCGAGGAAGGAAGAGCCGTCCTCGAGTGTCTTGGCCTTGAGATCGACCTTGGCGACATCGTGGCTGAGGCCGAGCTCGTGGAGCAGGATGTGCGGTGCCTGGCTGCACGCGCCTGGAGAATAATACAGTTTCATCGAATGATCCTATCTCAATTCGTGGCGATATTCTCGTCATTGCCCAGTTGTTCGGCCGGGGTACCGCTGCTGTCGTCGGGCGGAAGCGTTTCGACATCGGCACCGGCGGGAACGTTGGTGTCGATGAGGATATTCTGGTTTTGGCCCTGCTCGCCGCGGCAGGCCACAAGCGCGGTTCCGCCGAGCGCAAAAAGGATCAGCCACTTAATTGCAGCGGGCATAGGTATAGCTCGTCGCCGGGCTTCGCTCGGTTTCGACCAGCCGTCCATTCTGCAGCGTCAGCGAGACATATTTCGACCAACGCTGGCCTTCGCCGGTGAAATCGAAATTGCCGCTGATCCCAGTGTCGCGGCGCTCGATGCTTGTCCCCGGAGTCGCCCGCGATTCAAAGAACATGAGCTGCTCTGCGGTCACCTGCAGCATGCCCTTATTATCGCCGCGGCTGGTGATGCAATCGGCTGGGCTCAGGCCCCAGCGGCCCTGAAGCGCTGCAGGGATGGCGCCATTGGGATCGGCGTCCCTGGCGATCGGCGGCGGGCTTCCCGGAACCGCCCCGGTACTGGTGGCGGTGGTGATCGCAGCGGGCGTAACCCCCTCGACATCATTGGCGACCGGCCCGCCGCGGTCGCAGGCGGCGATCGACAGCAGCATGGCTCCGGCGAGCAAGGGAAGGCGAAATCGCTTCATCCCGCTAGAACGCAGTGCATCGCCGGAGGTTTCGATCATGCCTCAAGGTCCTTTCGGCCCGCTCACCCGCCGATCGAACGCTTGCTTCATCACGCGTTCGTCGTTGCGCTCATACCAGCGCGGCTTGGGGACGCCTTTCTCCCACGCCGCAAGTTCGGTCAAAGTGCCATTGGCGGAGAGGACGTCCGGGTACACTGACCCGATCGGATCCGCATAAGCCTCGTCCGCGCCGATGATCGTCCAGCCGTCGCTGCGCAGGGCTCGACCAGATCGGCAATGAACAATGCCGCAATGTCGGTTTCGTGGAGCAGGATGACGTGGGCGGGGTGGCGCCCCCAGGCCTTGACCGCCAGGCCGTCATAGAAATTGGCCGCCCCAACCATGGTTTCGACATAGAAGTCCCGGACGGCGTTCAGCTGGATTGGCGAGCCGGTTTTCACCACTTCGGCGACCAAGGATTCGACCTGCCAGTCATTGCCGTCGATCGTCGCATAGCCGTTGCGGAGTCCACGCGCTTTCAGGCCGGCGCGGACCAAGTCGCGCTTGGCCTTGTCCTCCATACCCTCGTCCAGAAACGGAAAACGGAACCACGGGCGGGCACCGGGCCGGTTCTTCAACCACGCTTCGGACTTGTCGATATCGGCGAGATAATCCGCGGCACTGATCGCGCTCAGATGGCGATGCGAAAAGCTGTGATCGGCGATCACGTGACCGGCCGCAACATAGGCAGCGATCCGCTCCTCGCCGCCGACCCCGTCGTCGTGCCCAAGCTGACCGGGAACGACGAAGAATACTGCCTGATGGACATTAGCCTGTTGCAATCCCGCGATTAGGCGTTCGGTCCTTTCAGCCGGCGAGAAGATGGCGCCGCGATGGCGCGGTACGTCATCAAAGCTAAGCGCGATCCTTTTTTCCGCGTCCGCCGGTGAAGCCACCAGAAAGGCCAGCAAGAGCGCGAGGAGCAAGCGCATCGGCCTAACCCATGGTCGGGATGATGAAGGCGTTGGCGCCGTCTGCTCCAAGATCGGCGGCGTCGCCATCGGGCCAGCGCTGGGTAACGACCTTGGTCTTGGTCCAGAAACGTAGGCCCTCCTGGCCGTATTGGCCGGTGTCGCCGAAGCCCGAGCGTTTCCACCCGCCGAAGCTGTGATAGCTGACGGGCACCGGAATCGGGACATTGATCCCGACCATCCCGACATTGACCCGGCTGGTGAATTCGCGCGCGGCGTGGCCGTTGCGGGTGAAGATCGCCACTCCATTGCCATAATCGTGCTCGGACGGGAGGCGCACCGCTTCCTCGAAATCCTTTGCCCGGACCATTTGCAGCACCGGACCGAAGATTTCCTCGCGATAGCTCTGGAAGCTCGGCTTCACATGATCGAAGAAGGTCGGCCCGACGAAGAATCCGTCCTCATTGCCCTGAAGGGTGAAGCCGCGGCCGTCGACCACCAGTTCGGCGCCTTCGTCCACGCCCATCTGGATATAGTGTTCGATTTTCGCCTTGTGAGCGGCGCTGACCACCGGGCCATAATGGGCCTCGGAGTCGGTCGATACGCCCACTCGAAGCCCCTCGATCGCCGGGATCAATTTCTCGCGCAGCCGGTTGGCGGTGTCCTCGCCGACCGGGACTACAACCGGAAGCGCCATGCAGCGCTCGCCGGCCGATCCGAAGGCGGCGCCGGTGAGGTCGTTGACGACCTGATCGAGGTCGGCGTCGGGCATGACCACGCCGTGGTTCTTGGCCCCGCCGAACGCCTGGACGCGCTTGCCGTTGGCGGTCCCGCGCGAGTAAATATAGTGGGCGATGTCGGACGATCCGACGAAGCTCACGGCCTTGATGTCAGGGTGGTCGAGGATCGCGTCGACCATCTCCTTGTCGCCGTGGACAACGTTGAGGATTCCGTCGGGCAGGCCTGCCTCGGTCATCAATTCGGCGAGCCGCACCGGCACCGAAGGGTCGCGCTCGCTGGGCTTGAGGATGAAAGCATTGCCGCAGGCGATGGCCATTCCGAACATCCACATCGGGATCATCGCCGGGAAATTGAACGGGGTGATTCCGGCGCCGATGCCGAGCGGCTGGCGAACCGAATAGACGTCGATCCCGGGCCCCGCGCCGAGCGTGTATTCGCCCTTCAGCGCCTGCGGGATTCCGCACGCATATTCGATCACCTCGAGCCCGCGCTGGACATCGCCGCGGGCGTCGGCGACGACCTTGCCATGTTCGGAGGACAGCAGCTCGGCGAGCTCGTCCATATGGGCTTCGACCAGCTCCTTGTAGCGGAACATCACCCGCGCCCGCCGCTGCGGGTTGGTCGCTGCCCATTCAGGCTGCGCAACGCGCGCCGAGTCCATGGCCTTTTCCAGATCGGTACTGCTGCCAAGCCCGACTTTTGCCTGGATCGTCCCAAGATTGGGATCGTACACGTCACCCTGTCGCTGACCCGACGCGAATGAGGAGCCGGCGATGAAGTGGTCGATGGTGCGAAGCATGGCGTCTCGGGTCCCGAAAATTGGCGGTGAATGTTGGCCGTTCCACTAGTCCCTCGCGCGGTGGAAGGCTAGGCGCGAGCTGAGATGGTCCAAGCCTTTGATACCGACCGCCCAGCGCCGCAGCACGTCCCATTGGGCATGGGCCTTCGGCTGCTCGCCGGGATCGCTCTGGCGTT
>JBDSRE010000072.1:0-14121 GCA_039929465.1 Sphingomicrobium sp.
GCGGACACCGCGGGGTCGTCGCCGCGGCAAGCTATGAAGCACGCAAATTCGGCATTCATTCAGCGTTGCCAGCGGTAACGGCGAAGCGGCGCTGTCCCGACCTCGTCTTCGTCAAGCCGCGGTTCGACGTTTACCGCGCGGTGTCGCAGCAGATTCGCGCCATCTTTTCCGATTATACCAAGCTGGTCGAACCGCTTAGCCTCGACGAAGCCTATCTCGACGTCACCGAAGACCGGCTCGGCTTCGGCAGTGCGCGGGGAATCGCCGACGACATCCGCCGCCGCATCGCCAGCGAAACCGGGCTCACCGCCTCGGCCGGAGTCAGCTACTGCAAATTCATTGCCAAGCTCGCCTCCGATCATCGCAAGCCCAACGGTCTGACCGTGATCACCCCCGAGCGCGGCCCCGCATTCGTGGCCTCGCTTCCGGTGGCGCGATTCCATGGCATCGGACCGGTCACCGCAGCGAAAATGGAGCGGCTTGGGATCATCATCGGAGCCGATTTGCGTGACTGGCCGCTCCCCGCGCTCGAGGCTGAGTTCGGCAGCAGCGGGGGCTGGTACTGGCGCATTGCCCGCGGCATCGACGAGCGCGAGGTGAGGCCCGACCGGCCCTATAAATCGGTCAGTGCCGAGCGCACCTTCGATTCGGATTTGCGCGACCCCGAGGCGCTCGCCGCCGAACTTTCGCGAATTGCGGGCTTTGCGTGGGCGCGAATCGAGCGCGCCGAGGTCAGTGGGCGAACGGTCACGCTCAAGGTTAAATTTGGGGATTTCACCCAGATCACGCGGTCGAAAAGCTTCCCTTGCCGGGTCGAGAATGAAGCCGGCTTTGCAGCCGCCGGTCAGGCGCTGCTGGACGCGCTCCACCCGCTCGCCAAGGGCATTCGGTTGCTCGGTCTCGGCCTTCACAACCTGACCGAAGAAGCCGCATCGGGACCGCTCCAACTCGGACTGGAAATTTGAAGTCAGTTGTGATATAAAATTGTCACACAAGGGCCGCCACGATCCAGTTGCGGCCTTCCGTTCAAGGAAAAGCGCAATCGGCGATTTGCCTCGACCATCGGTCGTCTTGGGTAACAAAGACGCACGGATACACACGGCTTCAGGGCGAATCGCGATTGCCAATGGAAAGGTCACTCATGGCTAGTAAGGCGCTCAGTTTCGACGTCGGCGATTTTGTCGTTTACCCCAAACACGGGGTTGGCCGGGTGGTCGAGCTTCAAAGCACCGAGATCGCCGGCATCGCACTCGACCTTTATGTCCTTCGCTTCGAGAAAGAAAAAATGACTCTCCGAGTGCCGGTCAACAAGGCGGATTCGGTCGGCATGCGCAAGCTCAGCAGCGACAAGACGATGAAGGACGCGCTCGAGACCTTACGCGGCAAACCCAAGGTCAAGCGCACCATGTGGTCGCGCCGGGCGCAGGAATATGAAGCCAAGATCAATTCGGGCGACCTCACCTCGATCGCCGAAGTGACCCGCGATCTGTTCCGCCCCGACGATGCCCCCGAACAGAGCTATTCGGAACGGCAGATTTTCGAAGCCGCTTCGTCGCGCCTGGCAAGGGACCTCGGCGCAATGGAGCAGACTGACGAAAAGTCGGCGCTGGCCAAGATCCTCGAGATTCTCAACGAAGCGGCGGTGATCCATCACAAGGCCAAGGAAGACGCCTAACCCGCGATCCCTGGCTAAGGGTCCAATGAGGGCGTCTCTGCGGGGGCGCCCTTTTTTGTGCTTGCCGCGATCAGACACTCGGTGTATTGTGTGATTAACACAGCTATACGGGAGTAAGTCCATGCGCCGTCCTCTTTCGCCCATCGCCTTCGTCGCCGCCGCCTGTGCCAGCACTGCCGCCTGCGGCGGAACGCGCGCTGAGAATGCCGGGCCGGATTCGAGCCGGGAATTTGCCGTCGGCAATTTCACGACCATCGAGGTTGCCGGGCCTTATGACGTGCACGTCCATACCGGCGGGAAGTCTGCCGCATCCGCCAAGGGGCCGCAGAATATCCTCGCCCACATGGTGGTCGAAGTCGATGGCTCGACGCTCAGGATCCATCCCAAAAGAGGAGCCAAGTTTGGCGAGATTAACTGGGGCCGCCATTCCCCGGTCACGGTCGAGGTCAGTACGCAGTCGCTCAATGCCGCGGCACTCGGCGGATCGGGTGACATGGCGATCGACCGGATCAGCGGATCCAGCTTCAAGGGCGCGATCGGCGGCTCGGGATCGCTAAAGATCGCCGCACTCGACGTCGGCACGCTCAAGTTCGCCATCGGAGGATCGGGCGAGATCGACGCTTCCGGCAAGGCGGCCGAGGCCGAATATGCAGTTGCGGGATCGGGCAGCGTGCGCAACTCCGGACTCGACACCGCGAACCTCACGGTGGCGATCGCCGGGTCGGGCGATGTCGCCGCTCATGCCACCAGCACCGCCAAGATCAGCATCATGGGATCGGGCGACGTCACCGTTACCGGCGGCGCCAAATGCGAAATCAGCAAGATGGGATCGGGCAGCGCGAACTGCTCTTAAGGCCGCTTTAACCATAGGCTGGGATAGTGCGGCGATGCGCACCATCCCGCTTTTCTGCATGATCGTCACGATCGCCGTGCCGGCGACCGCCGAAACCCGTAATTTTGGCATTTCCGGCTATGAGCGAGTGCGCGTCGAGGGGCCTTATGCGGTCAAGCTTGCGACCGGCGTTGCCCCCTTCGCCAAAGCTAGCGGACCGTCGGCCGCGCTCGAACGGCTGGAAATACGGGTCGATAGCAGAACCCTGATCATCCGTTCGAGCCAATCGGCGTGGGGCGGCTACCCGGGCAAGGACAATGGGCCGGTCGAAGTAACCGTCGGCACGCATGAGCTGGAGTCAGCAGCGGTGGTCGGCGCTGGGTCGCTTGCGATCAACCGGGTCAAGGGCCTCGAATTTCTACTCAACTTGAGAGGCTCCGGAACAGCAGCGATCGACCGCGCCGATGTCGACCGGATGAAGGTCGCGGTCAGCGGCAGCGGCGGAGTCATTCTTGGCGGCAGCGCGCGTCAGCTTGACGCGGTGGTGCGCGGAACATCCAGCCTCCAGGCGGCTGGCCTCGATGTCAAAAATGCCACCATCGCGGTCGAGGGCGCTGCAAGCATCGCCGCCCGGGTCAGCGATACGGTCAGCCTGACCGGATCCGGATCGGGCATTGTCGCACTCGACGGCAAGCCCGCCTGCTCGGTCAAGGTCACTGGCTCCGGCAGCGTCACCGGCTGCCGCTAACCGCTAATTGAGGCTCGCGCTTGCTTCGACGCCGGAGAGGAAATTCCACAGCGCCCCGGCAAGTTCCTCGCCCGCGGCAACGGCGTCGGCGCGCTCACCCTCGGGCAATTGGTCGAGCAGCCGGCGGCACACCGCGCTATGTTCGACATCGGCATATTCATGCACCCGGAAAAAGCGCAAAGTCGGCTCGTCGCTGATCCCATAACGATCGATCAGCCCCTCGATCTTGGCCGAAGCGACGCCCGGAAACTGGCTTTCATAAGCATAAAGCGCGCCCAGCCCGGCAGCATAGGATTGCCGCGTCAATTTGCGGAAGGTGTCGATCAGGCCCTGCGTTTCGGGATTGAGCTGCTGGCCAAGTACCGCGCCCTCGTCCTCGCCAAGCCCACAAGCGAACTTCATCCACAGCGACGCATGGTCCTGCTTGCCCGCCTCGACGCCCTCCTCCTCAGCGAGGTTCTCGGCCAGCATCCGCCGCCCGTCGCGGTCGGGACAGGCGCTGTGAACCGCGCTGACCGCGCGCGGGAACGCCTCGACGTGGTGGAAATATTGCCGCGAATAGGCGCGCAGCGTGTCCAGTGGCAGAGTCCCGTCGGTCCACGCCTGATAGAAAGGATGACTGAGCATCGCCCGAGCAGCGACCCGCGCGTCGATTGAGCTGGAAACCGAAAACTGCGTCATAGATTCCTCCTGAGGAACGATCAGGAGTCAGAAATAAGAGGCGTTGTCGGCGCCCGCAAGCGAAACCGGCTTACACCAACGCCAGTTTGGCAAGCCGGGTGTAGAGCAGCGGCGGAAGTTCGGAGAGGCCGCTGTCGTCGGCGTCGCCGGTCGGGGCCTTGGCGCCTTCCAGATAGCGCCATCCCTGATGGGCGCGCTTGGGGCTCGGCGGGATCAGCTCGAGATCCGACGAAACGACGATATCGATGCGCCCGTCCTTGCGATCCTCGAAGCGCAGAATGACCTGCCGCGCGACCAAGCGGTGCTTGACGATCCAGTGAATCGAGCCGCCGACCAGCTCGTCCATTCGCTTGGGCTTCATCCGCGTGGCCACCCGAACCTCGCCCGCGGATGCACGCGATTCGACCCGCTTGACCAGCGAGTCGATGGTTCGGCAACCTACCGCGACCTTGGTGAGATGGAGGTTGGACACGGCTGTGATCTGGCGCGCCGCGACTGCGGATTCAAGCGCTTAGCGACCGAGCCCAGCCATGGTCGCAAGCCCGAGGAAGACCAGAAAGCCCATCGAATCGGTGACCATCGTGACGAACACCGAGGAGGCGACCGCCGGATCGGCTTCGAACCGTTCGAGGGTCAGCGGCACCAGCACCCCGGCAAGCCCGGCGATGACGATATTGGTCAGCATCGCGGCAGCAATCACCAACCCCAAGGTGCTCGACCCAAGCACCACGGTGACTCCGATCCCGATCAGCACGGCAATGGTCAAACCGTTCATTACCGCCACCCGGATTTCGCGCCATATCGAGCGCCAATGGTTGGAGCTGGTCAGCTGGTTAGTGGCGATGGCCCGTACCGTCACTGCAAGCGTCTGGGTGCCGGCATTGCCGCCGACCCCGGCGACGATCGGCATCAACGCGGCAAGCACCGCCATGCGCTCGATCGAGGCTTCGAAACTGCGGATGATGAAGAAGGCGACCAAGGCGGTGAGCAGATTGGCGATCAGCCAGCGCACCCGCGACTTGTAGGTGTCGACGATCGGCTCGTTGATGTCGCCATCGCCCGCGCCCGACAGCAAAAGCACGTCCTCGCCCGCTTCCTCCGAGATGATGTGGACGATGTCGTCGACCGTGATCATCCCCACCAGCCGACCCGAATCATCGACCACCGCGGCCGAAACCAGGGCATATTTCTGGAATCGCAACGCGACATCCTCCTGATCGAGATCAGCCGGGATCAGCGTCTGTTCGCGCCGCATGATGTCGCTGACCAAGCGGTTTCGCGGCGTGCGCAGGACAGTCGATAATTTGCACGTCCCGACGGGATGATGGTTGGGTGCGACCACGAAAACTTCCCAGAAATCGGTTGGAAGCTCGGCCGGCGAGCGGAGGTAGTCGATCACCTGACCGACCTTCCAATGTTCGGGCACCGCAATGAGCTCGCGCTGCATCATCCGGCCGGCCGATTCCTCGGGATAGCTGAGCGCTTCCTCGACCGCCGCCCGGTCGTCGGGCTCCATCGCCTGGAGCACCAGTTGCTGATCGTCCTTGTCGAGATCCTCGATCAGCGCGACGGCATCGTCGGTGTCGAGCTGGCCGGCGATGTCGGCGACCTGCTGCGGTTCCATTTCGTCGAGCAGGCCCTCGCGCACGAAGTCGTTGAGTTCGGCGAGCACATCGGGCCCGACGATCCCGGCAAGCGCCTTGACCAGCCCCTCGCGCTCGTCGCGCGCGGCAAGCTCGATCAGATCGGCGATATCGGCGGGATGGAGCGGCTCGACCAGCCGCCGGGCAGTAGCGTCATCCCCAGCCTCGACCGCGTCGAGCACTCGGGCAACGAATTTCGGGCGGAGGCGGTCCTCCTCGTCGATTGCGCTGGTGAAATCCACCGTGGCGTCGATAGCGGCGCGGTCGCTTTCGCTCATGGACGCCCCCTGTTTTGCCGGCTTGACGCACTCCTATGGGCGGGGGCGCTCTGGCGCAAGGCGGCGGCGCCACCTACATGCTTTTGCCTGACACCAATCCTTAGCGGAGAAAATTAAATGGCCGACGGCGACCGCCTGACCTTCAACCTTTCAACCGGCGGCGATGTCGTCATCAAGCTCCGCCCCGACCTTGCGCTAGGCCATGTCGAGCGCATTACCGAGCTCGCGGGCAGCGGCTTTTACGACGGGGTCGTGTTCCACCGCGTCATCCCCGGATTCATGGCCCAGGGCGGCGATCCGAGCGGCACTGGCACCAGCGGTTCGGACAAGCCCAACCTCAAGGCCGAATTCAGCAGTGAGCCGCATGTCCGCGGCACTTGCTCGATGGCGCGCACGTCGAACCCCAACAGCGCTAACAGCCAGTTTTTCATCTGCTTCGGCGACGCCGGCTTCCTCGACAATCAATATACCGTTTGGGGCGAGGTCGAGAGCGGGATGGAACATGTCGACGCGCTTCCTGTCGGCGAACCCCCGCGCGAGCCGGGCAAGATCGTCAAGGCGAGTGTTGCTTGATCGTTGAATGACTAACCCCGTCGCACTGATCACCGGCGCTTCGGCGGGGCTCGGGGTTGAATTCGCTCGCCAGCTCAGCGCCAAGGGCCATCGCCTGGTGCTCGTCGCGCGCCGCAAGGAGCGGCTTGACGCGCTGGCCAAGGAGCTTGGCAATGCCCGGGCGGTGGCGATCGATCTTGGCACACCCGGCGCAGTCGCCAAACTCATGGCCAACGTTGTGAAGGCGGGCGAGACCGTCGACCTCCTGATCAACAATGCCGGCTTCGGCCTGGTCGGGCGCGTCGCCGAGCTCGACCCTGAACGCCAGCGGGCGATGATCGACCTCAACATCGGGGCGCTCACCGATCTTAGCCGAGCGGTTGCGCCGGGAATGATCAAACGGCGTACCGGTGCGATCCTCAATGTCGCCTCGACCGCGGCCTTTCAGCCCGGTCCCGGGATGGCGGTCTATTTCGCGACCAAGGCCTATGTCCTGTCCTTCACCGAAGCGCTGCACGAAGAATTGAAGCCGCACGGGATCAAAGTCTCTGCATTGTGCCCGGGCCCGACTCGAACCGAATTCGGCGAGGTTGCCGGCTTCGGCAAGATGAAGGGGATCGAGCGGATTTTGATGGACTCGGCGCCAGTCGTCGCGCTCGGCCTCAAGGCGCTCGACCGCAACCAGGCGGTGATGGTCACCGGCGCAATCAACAAGTTTGGCGCGGTCAGCACCCGCTTCCTCCCGCGGTCGCTGTTGCGCAAGGTTGTGAGCATGATCAAATATTGACCTTATGCCGCTGAACCCCTTTTTCGTGCCCGGCCGTTAACCCGGCCGAAGCGCCGCCTTTCAGGAGCAATAATGGCTGAAACCGAGACCATCGACGAGACCAAGGCGCGCCGCTTGCAGGTGGCCAGCCTGCCGCCGGGCGACAGCGGTCGCGGGATCGCTCGGCTACCCGACGCGGCGATGAAGGCGCTTGGCCTGGCCGACGGCGATGTCGTCGAAATTATCGGCCAGCGTACCACCGCAGCCCTCGCAATACGCCCCTACAACGAAGACGACGGCGTCGATATCATCCGCCTCGACGGGCTTCAGCGCGCCAATGCCGGGGTCGGATCGGGCGATTTCGTTGAGGTGCGCAAGGCCGCAGTCAAGGCCGCGACCAAGGTCGTGCTCGCCCCAGCACAGCCCAACATCCGCCTCGAAGGGTCGGCCGATGCGCTTCGCCGGACCTTCGCCGGCCGGCCGCTGGTCGAGGGCGACACCATCGCCACCACCAGCCACCAGCGCGTCAATACCGACATGCCTGAGCAAATCCGGCAGATGCTCAACGCCCCCGCTTTCGCGCTCCACGAATTGCGTTTGGTGGTGGTATCGGCATTGCCCAAGGGCATCGTCCAGATCGACGCCAAGACTGCAATCGAATTGCTGCCCGAATTTTCGCCCGACGGGGATAAGCGCCGCGCCGATGTTACCTACGACGATCTTGGCGGCATGACCGGCACCATCGACGCGCTTCGCGAAATGGTCGAGCTGCCGCTGCGCCACCCCGAATTGTTTCAGCGCCTGGGCGTGGACCCGCCCAAGGGAGTTCTGCTGCACGGGCCTCCGGGTACCGGCAAGACCATCCTCGCCCGCGCTGTCGCCAATGAAAGCGCGGCCAAATTCTTTTCCATCGCCGGGCCCGAGATCATGGGTTCGGCCTATGGTGAGAGCGAGCGCCGCCTGCGCGAGGTGTTCGAAGCAGCATCGAAGGAGGCGCCGTCGATCATCTTCATCGACGAAATCGATTCGATCGCGCCCAAGCGCGGTCAGGTGACGGGCGAGGCCGAAAAGCGCCTTGTCGCCCAGCTGCTGACCCTGATGGACGGGATCGAACCGCGCCAGAACACCGTGGTCATCGCCGCGACCAACCGCCCCGAAGCGCTCGACGAAGCGCTTCGCCGGCCCGGCCGTTTCGACCGCGAGATCGTCGTCGGTGTGCCCGACCAGCCCGGCCGCCGCGAAATCTTTGGCATCCACACCCGCGGCATGCCGCTCGGCGCTGACGTCAATCTCGACGATTTGGCGCGCCGCACATACGGCTTCGTCGGCGCCGACATCGCCGCACTGACCCGCGAGGCCGCGCTCGAAGCGGTTCGGCGAATGATGCCCAAGATCGACCTGACGGAAGCAGTCATCCCGACCAAAGTGCTCGATGAGCTTTTGGTCGAAGACAAGGATTTCGAAAATGCGCTGAAGCGGGTCCAGCCCTCGGCGATGCGCGAAGTCATGGTCGAGACGCCAACCATTACCTGGGACGATATTGGCGGGCTCGACGAGCCGCGCAATCGCCTGCGCGAAGGAGTCGAACTACCGCTCAAGCATCCCGAGGCTTTCCGCCGGCTCGGAATCCGACCGGCCAAGGGATTCCTGCTTTATGGCCCGCCCGGCACCGGCAAGACCTTGCTCGCAAAAGCCGCGGCGCGCGAAAGCGAAGCCAATTTCATCGCCACCAAATCGTCCGACCTGCTGAGCAAATGGTATGGTGAGAGCGAGCAACAGATTGCCCGTCTGTTCAACCGCGCGCGCCAGGTCGCGCCGACAATCATCTTCATCGATGAGCTCGACAGCCTGGTCCCGGCGCGTGGCGGCGGGATGGGCGAGCCGCAAGTAACCGAACGCGTGGTCAACACCATCCTTGCCGAAATGGACGGGCTTGAGGAATTGCAGAACGTGGTTCTGATCGGCGCCACTAACCGGCCAACATTGATCGACCCAGCGCTGCTCCGTCCGGGCCGCTTCGATGAGCTGATTTACGTCGGCCCCCCAAACTTTGACGGGCGGCATCGGATCCTCGCCATCCACACCAAGGCCATGCCCCTGGCCAAGGACGTCGATCTCGAATCGATCGCTCGTCGAACTGAGCGCTTCACCGGCGCAGATTTGGAAGATCTAGTCCGCCGCGCCGGGCTTAGCGCGCTCCATCGCGGGCTCGATACCAAGGTGGTGAAAATGGCCGATTTCGAAGCCGCGATAAAGGAAAGCCGGGCGTCGGTGACCAATGAGATGCTCGACGAGTATGAGCGCATCCAGGAGACATTGAAGACCGACGCGGTGCGGCCGCTGGGCGGGATCGGCTTCGTTTTGCCTGGAATGCTGAGCCCCAAGCCGGGCGGCAAGAACAAGGAGTAAGCGTCGGTCCGTCGCGCAAATCGCGCGGTTCATGGGTTGACGCTGGGCGCCAAGGCGTCGCCGCGCTTGCCAAGCGGCGATGCTTTTGCCAGTGCCGCTCCCTTCATCCGCACGGGTACGGAGCATCCATGACACCCTCGTCAGCGCGAACCATCAAGGTCTCGCAACGCCTCCAGCGGCGGCGCGACCGGCGTTCGCTGAGCCCGCGGTGGCAGTTCCTGCGGGGCTTTTTCAAGCATCCCAAGATGGTCGGTTCGATCATCCCGTCAAGTGGCGTGCTGATCGAGCGCATGCTTGGCCCGGTCGATTGGCAAGCGACCAGGCTGTTCGTCGAATATGGCCCCGGGGTCGGCACTTTTACCCGCCCCATCCTCGCTCTGCTGGGGCCCGACGCGATCTTGGTGACGATCGACACCAACGCCGATTTCACCACCTAGTTGCGCGCCGCGATCGACGATCCGCGGCTCGTACCGGTGACCGGATCGGCGACCGATGTAGCAAAGATTCTTGCCGACCGCGGGCTCGGTCAGGCCGATTATGTGCTTTCGGGACTGCCCTTTTCAACCCTTCCGCCGGGAATTGGCGACACCATCGCCGCAGCCACCGCATCCGTCATCCGCAGCGGCGGCGCGTTCCTGGTCTATCAGTTCAGTCCCAAGGTGCTTGATTTCATCAAACCCTATTTCGAACGTGTTGAGCGCGGTTTTGAATGGGTCAATGTCCCGCCCGCGACCCTGTTCTGGGCTTATCGCGAGCCTGACGACTCCTGATCCATCCGTTCGTTAATCGGACTTGAGGGGCAGGAAATTGGCGCCCCGCGTAACTCCGTAATCGAGACTGGTAACGAGGAAGAAGCTGAGCGCCCATTTGATCCGGTTGATGAGTGACGAGCGGCGCTTCTGCACCGGCGGGGTGATTGCCATGCACTTTTCCAGCTCCCCTTCGAAATAGCAGCGCATCATCTGCGCGAATTCGCCGTCGTCGACTCGAAGCATCAGCTCCATGTTGAGATAGAGGCTGCGAATGTCGAGGTTGGACGAGCCGATGTGGACGATATCGCCGAGCACGACCAATTTCGAATGGAGCTTGGTGGGCACATATTCGAACATCTCGACTCCGCGCCGGATCAGCCGCTGATAGGTGAAGCGAGCCGCGGCGATGGTCGCGTGATTGTCCGATTTAGCGGCAGTGACGACCCGCGCACGGCCGCGTTTGCCGGCCCGTCCGATCCGGCGAAGCATGCTGAATGGGGGCGCGAAATAGGCGGCGATCATTTCGACATCGCGGCTGTTGACGAGATCGCGGCAGGTCGACACCCCCCACGGGCTGAGGCCAACGGTCGGGCCGCCCATCTGCCACTGCAGTTTACCGCTGGTCTCGCTATATTTGAAGATCAGTCGGCTGAGCGTTCGAAGCCGCGCCTTTTTCGACATCGCCCAGTCGCTCAGCTCATCATAATAAGCCGCCAGACGCCCCGCTGCTTTGCCTTCGACGATCAGGCCGATGTCGCGCCAGGCCCCATCCTCGACCGTCCCGAAATAATCGTCGGCGACGTTGAACCCGCCGACCATGATCTTCGGTACCGCCGATTCGGCATCGGCAAGCGCCATTTTCTGGTGATTGCGAAGCAGATAGCGTCGGCCATAGGACGGGTGAAAGCGGCAGAAATGTGCGCCTTTGTCGCGCAGCTCCTGGAAATAATCCTCGGGACATTTATCGCTTCCGAAACCGTCGAGCAGGACCGACACCGTCACCCCGCGGTCGAGCGCATTGGCCAAAGCCTCGAGTACCTTGGCGCCCGAATAATCGGGCATATAAATGTAATAGAGAATGCGCAGCGACTGCTTGGCGCCGTCGATCAGGGCGAGCAATTGCTCAAGTCGCTCGGGCCCGTCGGGGAGGAAGATGAGCCGGTTCCCGTCGACGGTCAGTGTTCGCGCCGGCCGATCGGCTGTGACCGGTTTGGACTTGGAAGTCTTTGCGGGTTTCGCGCTGTTCGCCATGCCCGGCATGTGGCGGTGCAAGGGTGGCGTGACAAGGTGCCGCCTTCCTTGACGATTGGAGCGCGCACCACTATCTCGCTGGCAATCCCGCTACCCCCAGAGATTTACGGAGCGACCAATGGCGCGCGTTACGGTTGAAGATTGCGTAGACAAGGTTCCCAACCGGTTCGACCTGGTGCTAGTCGCGGCCCAGCGAGCGCGCCAGATTTCGGGCGGCGCCGACCTCACCATTGATCGCGACCGCGACAAGAACCCGGTCGTGGCGCTGCGCGAGATCGCCGAAGAAACGCTGAAGACCAAAGAATTGCACGAATCGATCGTTACCAATCTGCAAAAAGTGCGGGTCGACGAGGAAGACGAGACCGAGGAGCTGGCCTCGCTCAGCGAAGCCGCCGAGGCCCTGCGCCTGACCGCCGCAGCGCCGCCGCGTCCGACTCCCTCGGGCGGGGATTACGAATAATACTGTGATTTTACGGCTGGCGTGAACTAGTCCCGCTGATCTAGAGCGGGACCATGGTTCCCTTTTCGTTCGCTGGCGAGACCTTCTTCGCAACCGCCGAGGGCGCGCTTCACTGGCCGCGCCGTGAGGCCTTGCTGCTGGCCGACCTCCACCTCGAAAAAGCAAGCTGGTTCGCGCGGATCGGACAGTTTCTCCCGCCCTACGATTCGCAGGCCACGCTAAGCGCCGTCGAGCGCGCGGTCGAAGCGACCGGCGCCGCCCACGTTTATTGCCTTGGCGACAGTTTTCACGACCGCTTTGGCTGCGACCGGCTCCCGGCCGACGCCCGCACCCTCCTCGTCAGCCTCACTACCGCGGTCAATTGGCAGTGGATCGTCGGCAATCACGATCCAGGCTTCGCCGACCATTGCGGCGGGACTATCGTCAAGGAAGCGTTGGTCGACGGAATCATCCTTCGTCACGAGGCGGATCGCGCCGAGATGCGGCCCGAAATCACCGGCCATTTCCACCCCAAGCTGAGGCTTCACGTCAAGGGCCGCAACATCTCGCGACGGTGTTACGTGATGACCGAGACCAAGCTGATCATGCCTGCTTTCGGGTCGCTGACCGGCGGGCTCGACGCCCATCATCCGCAGATTCTCGGCCAAATCGGCGGCAAAGCGGCGGCGCTCGTACCGCTCTCCGACCGCCTATTGCGCTTCCCGCTCGCCGCTTAGTCAGCTGGCGGGGCCGGTGTGACTTCGATCGCGATTGCGCCGCTGGGCGACAGCAACAGCCGCGCCAGGACCGGCCCGAGCTTGCCGAAAGTCGCCGCCTGAAGCTCATTGCGCGCCGCGTGGCGATCGAAGTTGAAGCCCCGCGCCGCCGCTGCCGATTCCAGTCGGTCGAGATGCGAATCGAGGTCGGCGATCCCGTCCTCGGGACAGAAACGCATCAATTCTTCCAGGTCGCGATCGTGCCCCATTGCCCAAACCATCGCCGCCCCTGCAGCCAAGCGCAAGCCCCGCGATTGCGCCGGCCGCCGCCACTACCTAGACAAGTGTGATGCAACGCCACCTCCCCCTTGGCCTCGCGCTGGCCGGCCTGTTCGCCTCCTCGCTCGTTGCCCAAACGACCCTCGTCCAGACGATCCTCGCTCCAGACGCGCCGATCGACCCCAAAGTCAGCGCGCGCATCGACCGCATCCTCAAACGCACCCCGTTGATCGACGGGCACAACGACGTCGCCGAACAATTGCAGGAAAGCCACGGCTATAGCGTCGCTAATCTCGCCACCGGCACCAGTGCCTGGGCGGAGCACCCGCTGATGACTGACATGGCGCGGCTCCGGGCCGGGCGGGTCGGCGGGCAATTCTGGTCGGTGTATATTGATGGCGCGATTACCGGCGACGCCGCGATCAAGCGGACGATCGAGCAAATCGATGTCGTCGAGCGGCTGATCGCCGCTTACCCTCGCGATCTCGAACAGGCCTACACCGCCGCCGACGTCGTCCGCATTCACAAGCAGGGCAAGGTTGCCTCGATGATCGGGATCGAGGGCGGGCGCCAGATCGGCGGCAGCCTGGCCGCGCTTCGTCAATTCTACCGCTTGGGCGCGCGCTACATGACTTTGACCCACAACCAGACCACGGAATGGGCCGACAGCGCCACCGACGAGCCCAAATTCGGCGGGCTCTCGCCGTTCGGGATCGAAGTGATCGGCGAGATGAACCGTCTCGGCATGCTGGTTGATCTCAGCCATGTTGCGCCGACGACGATGCGTTCGGCGATTGCCGCCAGCCGCTCGCCGGTGATCTTTTCCCACTCCTCGGCCGGCGGCATAAGCGGCCATCCGCGCAACGTCCCGGACGATGTGCTTGCGCTGCTCCCGGCCAATGGCGGGGTCGTGATGGTCAATTATGTCTCCGGCTTCCTGTCACCCGACGTGTGGCGCTGGGATTCGCTTCGAGCGGGGGAAGAAGCGCGGCTCAAGACCATCCACCGAGCAAGCAAGGCGGCGGTCGAGCAAGGCCTTAAGGCGTGGGAAGCCGCCAACCCGCGCCCAGTCGTAACGGTCAAGGAAGTCGCCGATCATA
>JBDSRE010000073.1:0-3499 GCA_039929465.1 Sphingomicrobium sp.
GACAATTTCTACGCCCACATGGACGAGGAAGCGGCCAGGGCCTCACCCATATTCGAAGGGCGGGTCGCCCACGGCTACCTCATCCTCGCCTTCGCCGCCGGGCTGTTCGTCGATCCCGATCCAGGCCCGGTGCTCGCCAATACTGGCCTCGAGAATTTGCGTTTCCTGACCCCGCTCTATCCCGGTGATTCAATGCGTGTCGAACTGACCGTGCGCTCGAAGAGCCTCAAGAGCGAGGAAACGGGCGTGGTCCGCTGGGCGGTCGAAATCTTCAACCAGAAAGACGAACTGGTTGCGACCTACGACTTGCTGACCGAAAACCTTCCCTGACCACGCAACGCCAGCGCCCGCTGATCGTTCATGACCCAACCCTCAAAATTGGAGAGCACCATGAACATCCGCGACGTAATGACGAAATCGGTCGAAACCATTGGCCCCGACCAGACGGTTGAAGAAGCCGCTTGCTTCATGCTTTCGGCCGACACCGGGTCGATTCCGGTGTGCGACGGCGACAAATTGATCGGGATGATCACCGACCGCGACATCGCCGTGCGCGGCATCGCCAAGGGCTATGGCCCCGACACCTGCGTCCGCGACCTCATGACCGCCGATATCATCGCGGTCCGCGACGACGAAAGTGTCGAGGATGTCGCCGCCAAGATGAGCGAGGCGCAGGTCCGCCGGATGCCGGTCATCGACAGCAACGACAAATTGTGCGGCATGGTCAGCCTTGGAGACCTCAGCCGCGAAACCGACGGAGCGACCGCGGGACGGACGCTTGAGGGCGTCAGCAAGCCTGGCGGTCAGCACCAGCAATAGGGAAATGTTCCCCGGCGCAGTCCGGGGTCCAGAGGCCCGTTAGGGCTTTCATCGGTTAGCGATTTGGCTGTCGCCGACCTGGGCCCCGGCCTGCGCCGGGGAACAGCTAGTTTCCAATTTCCCCGATCGCTGCATCGACCAATTTCGCATCGGTCGCGGAGTCGTTGCGGTCAGCGATGAGCCTGGCGGCAGCGGTCGTCGCGGCGGTTGCAGCGGCGTTGCGCAATTGATCGATCGCTGCTCGCTCCTCGGCGGCGATCTTGTCCTCGGCCATGCGCCCGCGGCGCTCGATCAGCGCCTCGGCGTCGGCAGCGGCCTTGGCGACAATTTCGCCGGCTTCCTTGTTCGCCCGATCGATCAGCGCCTTGCGCTCCTTTTCGACCGATTTGGCCTTGGCCGCATATTCGGCGCGCAGCGCCTCGGCCTCGGTGCGCAGCGCCTCGGCTTCGGCCAGCTTGTCGCGGATCGCGGCAATTTTGGAGTCGAGCGCTGAAGCGAGCGTTCGGTGCGCCTTGCCCCAGATGAGGAGCACGACCACGACGACCATCGCCAGCGCGATCCAGCCACCGGCGTTGATACCGTAAGCGGTCGGCCCCTCGGCCTCTTCAACCGGATGTGCGACCGTCGCCTGGAGGAGGACCAGATCAGCCATCGATCGCCGCCTTGACCGCCGCCGTGGCGTCCTTGCCCGTGACGTCGATCCCGGTCAGCCGGCCGACCATATCGCGCGCCGCCTCGGCCGAGACTGACTCGATTTCCGATCGCGCATCATTCAGGCTGTCGCGAATTCTGGCTTCGGCGGTGGCGGCCTTTTTGGCGATCCTGTCGGCCGACTTCTTGATCTTGACCTCGGTCTCGAGCGCCGCGCTTTGCTTCGCCCCAAGCGTTACCGCGGAGGCTTCCGCCCGGGCCTCGTTCATCCGATTGCGCCAGTCTTCCTCGGTCCGGTCAGCGTCCTCGCGCGCCGCCTGGGCCGCCTCGAGGTCGCTTGCGATGCGTGCTTCGCGAGCATCGACCGTGGTTCGGATTTTGGGCACCATTCCGCGCGCGATGACGAAATAGAGAATCCCGAACACCACTGCCAGCCAGAACAGCTGGGAGGCGAAGATCGCCGAAAGTTGCTCGATCTGAGGCATTGCCGATCCGACCTAAACGCGCTTGCCGATCAATTGCCTGGGGGGGCGTAAAGGATGATCATCGCGACGACGAAGGCGATCAGCCCGAGCAGTTCGGCCAGAGCGAAGCCGATCAGAACGCGGGTGAACTGGCCGTCCGAGGCCGCCGGGTTGCGAACTGCGCTTTCGAGGAACGGTCCCCAGACATTGCCGACTCCAATGGCGGCGGCGCCGACACCGATCGCGGCGAGGCCGGCACCGATGACTTGGGCTGCAGCTAGATCCATAATGAAACTCCTTGGTTTGAAAAGATCAGTGAAGATTGACCGCATCGTTGAGATAGACCGCGGTCAACAGGGTGAAAACATAGGCCTGGATGAGTGCCACCAGGATTTCGAGAATGCTGACGAACACGACGAACAGGAAGCTCAAGGAACCGACGCCGATGCCAAGCGCGCCGCCGTTGAGGCCGTTGACGATGAAATTGCCGAACACCTCCATCAGCACATGGCCGGCGAAGATCGCGACGAACAGACGCAGGCCGAGGCTGAAGGGGCGGACGATGAAGCTGATCAGCTCGATCGGGAACAGGAACACCTGCATGTACCAGGGCACGCCCGGCGGCAGGAACAATTTGAAGAAATGCAGGCCGTGCTTGGCGAAACCAACGATCAGAACGATCGAGAAACTGAGCACCGCGAGCACACCGGTGATCGAGAAATGGCTGGTCGAGGCGAACGGGTGAAGTCCAGGCACCACCGCGAACGGCAGAATGCCGAGGAAATTGGCGACGAGGATGAAGGCGAACAGCGAGAACAACAATGGCTCGAACTTCTTGCCTTCGGGCCCGATCGTCGTGCCAGCGATCTTTTCGATCATTCCGGTCATTTCCTCGACCGCCATCTGCCAGCGTCCAGGGACCAGTTCGCGCTTCATTCCGAGGCCGACGAAGACGACGATGACGCCAAGCGCGATCAGCATCCACAGCGCGCTGTTGGTCAGGCTGATGTCATAGCCACCAAGATGTAGGGGGACGATCGGATGCACCTGAAACTGGTGCATGGGATCGAACTCGGCTCCACCCGCCACTGCTCTTCCTTACCTCTTTTTCGGACCTTCGCCGCCGCTCGATGACGGCGGGTTCTTGGTCCAGTAATAGACGTTTCTGATGCCAATTCCGAAGCCGACGAGCATCAGGACGATCATCAGCAGTGGCTTGGTATCGAACACCGTGTCCAAACCCCAGCCAAACAATAATCCGCCGGCCGGAGCGCCGATCATCTGACCCGCCATCCGTTGCCCGAATTGACGGACCCGGTCGGGCTGCGCCTTCGCCGCCTGCTCCGCTTCCGCCTGGTGCAGCCGATCGAGCCGCTGATCCAGCGATTCGAGCCGGGCATCGGGAGAAAGCTTCGAATAGGACCCGGTTTCGTCTTCCGCCATGCAACTCCCCCTGTGCGTCGCCCCGGCCGGATGCGTGGGGTTGGCAAGGGCGAGGGACATGGCGGGTGATTTCCGCCAAGGCGCCGCTCCTTTATGAACCGCACCGGCGTTAGTCAACCGGG
>JBDSRE010000074.1:0-19672 GCA_039929465.1 Sphingomicrobium sp.
AATTCGCGCGGGTCGGTGCCCTGGAAGCCGTAGATCGCCTGCTTGAAATCGCCGACCATCAGCAGGGTCCGCCAGCGCGCGTCACCCTCGCTCGACCCAGCGTAGAAATCCTCGACCAGCGCGGTGATGATCGCCCATTGGTCGGCATTGGTGTCCTGAGCCTCGTCGACCAGCAGATGGTCGATCCGCCGGTCGAGCTTGAAGCGCACCCAGTCACTCATCTCGCGCTGTTTGAGCAGGCGCTTGGTCCAGGCGATCAGATCGTTGAAATCGGCCACGCCGGCGGCGCGCTTGGCACGGGCGTAAGCCGCGGCGAAAGCCTGGCCGGCGCGAAGGCCCGCGGCCATATCGGAGGCGAGCGCGCGGGCGTTTTGAATGGTCAATAATTCGCCCACCAGTTTGGCGAGACGCTCTGCCTTTGTTTCATAATCGGGATCGTGCTTGGCCTGCCCCTGGACCCTGCGCGGCGAACCGTCGCCGATCCGAGCAACGGCGATGATCGAGGGCAGTGCTTTGACCCGCTGATCGGGTGGCATCGCGAGCCAATGGTCGATCGCGCCGGCATGACCGGCGCCCGTCTTCGTGCCCCAGTTACGATTGGCATCGGCGATGGCACGGAGCAGCGCGCAGTCAAACTTGTCGTCGCTACAATGGTCGGCGAGGAACTGGTCGACGTCGCCATCGGGCGCCCTCATCTGAGCGCGCAATTCGCCTTCGATGGTCGCCGGATCGACCTTGCGCATATCCTCTTCGCGCGCCGCGCATGTCTGCAGATATTCGACCGCGCCGCGCTCGCTGAGGCGCCGGCTGAGCGCCTGCACGTCGCCGATCAGCGCTTCATTCCCGTTGCGCTCTGCGTCGGCCATGAGGTCGGCGAGCGTGCGCAGGACGAGTTCGTCGGATGCTCGTCCCTCGATCGGCTGGAAGCCGGGGGTAACCCCGGCCTCCGCAGGGAAGGCCGCGAGCAGCGACTGGGCGAAAGCATGGATCGTCTGGATTCGAATTCCGACCGGCGCATCGAGCACGCTTGCAAACAATTGTCGCGCTCGTTCGCGGGTATCGGGGCCAATGTCTTCCCCCAATTCCTCAAGCTCGCGGACGAGGTCGGGCTTGCTCAGCCGAACCCAGCTCGCAAGCCGGGTGCCGATGCGCTCGGCCATCGCTGCAGCGCCGGCCTTGGTAAAGGTCAGGCAGAGGATGGTTTCGGGCGCGGCGCCGCTCAGCAGCAGGCGGAATACGCGGCTGGTCAGGACATGGGTCTTGCCGGTCCCGGCCGAGGCCGACAAAGCGGCATCGGCAAAGGGATCGGTGGCGAGTGCCTGTTCGGGACCAAGGCCCCGGGGCGCTGTTCGTGTGCCGACCATCAGCGACCCACTTCCCAAGCCGTGCCCGAGCCCATAGAAATGGCCTGCCGAGCACATAGGAATTCCGCATGACCGAACCCACGACTGGAAAGCCCGAGGAAGAGCGGCGGACCAAATTGGTTAAGGCCGGGGTCGCGGTCGGGATCGGATCGGCGGCGATCGTCGCAGCGCTGCTTTATGCCTCCACGGTCAAGAAGAAGAAGCCCTAGGGTCAATTGCGGCCGTACCATTCTTCGAGCCGCATGAGCTGATCGTAATCGCCATAAGCGTAGCGCGGCTCGAGCTTGGCCTGGAATGGCCGCATGCCCGTCAACCAGTCGCCCGCCGCCTTGTCGAAGTGGCCGCGCGCGTGGTTCAAGAAGCCGTCGATTTTCTTATCCGCCGCGACCCGCTTGCCGCCCCCGGCGAACGACCAATATTCGAACTGCTCCGGAATCCCGTCGAGACCGGCGAAGCCGCCGGCTTGCGCGATCAGGCCGAGCAGACCCAATTGCAGTGCGAACCCCTCGGCGATGGTCGCAAGCGTGGGCGCCTTGCCAGTCTTGTAATCGACGACAGCAAGCGCTCCCGAGGCATTGCGGTCGATGCGGTCGGCTTTGCCGGTCAGCTCGACTCCGGCAATCACCGCTGAGCCCTTGATCTCGGCGGCGATCGGATTGCGCCCGGCCTCGCGGTCGCTGGCCATTTCGCCAATGACCCAGTCGATCGCATCCATCAGCCGCGGCTGCCACAAGGCACGAAGCAAGGGATGCACCGCCTCCTGCTTGAGCATTGCCCGGGCGCGCGGGATGAGCGTGTCGAGGTCGCAATCATCCTCCTTGAACCACGTCTCAAGCACGTCGTGGACCGCAGTCCCCTTCCATGCCGCGGTCGGGTCCTGGTCGATTGGGTCGAGCGGTCGCAGCCTGATGATCGCCTTGGCGTAAAAGGCGAAAGGATCGGCCTTGAGGCGGTCGACATCGGTGACCGAAATTTCTTTGGGTCGCTGGTCGAGCGTTGGAATGGGCGCGGGCTGGCTGGCGGGTTCCGCTTTCCCTGGATCGTCGATCGCGATCGCCAGGCGCGGAAGCATTTCGTCGAGCGCAAGATCGGGATCCACGGCGCGCAAGCGAAGCCACAAACGCGACGCAACGGTCGGCGATCGGCTATCGCGGCGGGCGCGTGTGATCAGCACTTCCGGCGCCCCGAGCGCGCTTGCGAAATCATGCGCGGTGAGCCCGATCCGGCTTTCCAGCGTCGGCATTCCCAAATCCGCTCGGACCCGCGGCGGCAACCACGGGTCGGGGGTCGGCAAGGCCGGCCAGATCCCCTCGTTGAGTCCGCCCATGATCACCAGATCGGCGCGCTGCAGCCGCGCCTCGAGAAGCCCCCAGATGAAAATCCGCGGGTGCTTGCCGTAGGGCGGGCGAAGCGAATGGCGGTCGAGCAGCTGACGCAGCAGCGGGATCGCATCGTCGCTCGCCACCATTAGTGACGACGCGGCGGGCAGCGCCTGCCACTCGCCGAGCAGTTCGGCGATCATCCGTCCGTCGGGCCCGCTCCACGCGCGCTCCCCGGCAAGCGCGTCTGCGCCGCCCGCAAGTCTGGCCACTAGCGCCGCGAGATCGAGCGGTTTGGCGAACATGCCGCCGAGCGGCTCGACCGACGGCCGAACCCTAGCCCATTCGCGCTCGACCTTTTTGTCCTTGAAATGCCGGTCGAGCCCGCTCAGCCCCGCGGCGGGACGCGGCCCGCGCAACGCGCGGTCGAGCGCGCGAACCGAATCGAGCCATTGCAGTCGATCTTCGCCCGCGCCCCCGACTAGCGGGTGCTTGAGCAACGTCAGCAGCGCGACCGGCGCAAACTCCTCCGCCGCGGCCGCCGCGAGTGCGAGCAACAGCGACCCCGCCGGGCTTTGCGAGAGCGCCTGCCCGGCCGAATCGTCGGCCTCGATTCCCCACCGCTGGAGCAGCGCCGAGACCCGCGCCGCGAGCTGGCGGTCGGGGGTGACCAGCGCTGCGGTCCGCCCCGGCGTTTCAAGCGCCTCGCGAAGCGCCAGCGCGATCCCCTGCGCCTCCGCCGCGGCATCAGGAAATTCGGCCAGGCGGACATTGTCGAGCTGGCGCTCGGCCCGCATCAAGGTCTCCCATTTGTGGGAGAACGCAGGCGCGGTCATCGCGTTGGCGACGGCACGCGCGCGCCTGGTCGGGGATTCGGCGCCTGCGGTCGCCGGCCACGCCCGCACCTCGGAGCGGTTGACGCCCAACCGGTCGAGCAGCACCTTGAGGTGAAATTGCGGGTGATTGGCCTCGATCCGGCCGCGGTCGTCGGGGCCGAGCGCATCCCATTCGGCCGTCGGCAGGACATCGTCGAGCCACAAGCCCGGAAGCACCACTTCGCCGCCCGGCATCCGCGCCACCTGCGCCTGAAGCGCAGCGATCGCCGGCGCCGCGGTGGTGATCCCGGCGGCGATGGTGAAGCCCGGCGGCGGCTTATCGCGCCAGCGCTCGGCGATGCGGTGGAGCAGAACGTTGCGCCGCTCGGCCAAATCGATTGCGCCCCTCTCGGAAAGGATTTCGGGCCAGAAGCGAAGAATCGCCTGCAACTCCGCCAGCGATTTCTGCCAGTGGCCGGCGATATCATCGGCCTCGGCCACCGCTTCGGCGAGGCGGGCCGGGTCGATCTCCTCAATCCGCAGCGCATCGAGCGCCCGAGCCAGATCAGCCGCCAGCCGGAGCGATTCTGCGGCCCCCTTGCCGCCGCGCCCAACGAACCCGGCCAAAGCCAGCAGCCGCTCGGTGGGGTCAATTGCGCGCGGGACGAGCACATCGTCCTCAGCGTTGTCGAGCGCGCCGCCGATGCGCTCGTCGAGTTCGGGGTCGCCGACCGGGATCAGGCGCGGAAGCAATAGCCCCGCGCCGCTTTCGCGCACGAATGCCTCGGTCAGGGTCCGCACCGCCCGGTTATTGGGAAGAAGAATTCGTCCGCGCGCAAGGCCGAGTGGATCGGCGCCGAACCGGTCGATCAGCCCTCGTGCGAGCGAATCAGCAAAAGCCCGGTTTGACGGGATGGTAAAAATTGTCGGATCATTCGCGATCCCCTCAGCCATGTTTGAACGCTGCTTCGGTCAGCCCGATCGCTGAGGGCGTTCCGACATCGAACCACAGGCCGTCATGCACCGCACCAAAGCAGCGCCCCTCGGCGATTGCCCGGTCCCACAGGATGTTGGTCGAGAATGGGCCCTCCGGCGGATCGCGGAGCAGCCGTTTGGCGACGATCTGGATTCCGGTGAAGACGAACGGGGCGACCGCGTCGGCGCCTCGCCGCCGCACTCGACCAGCGTCATCGAGGTGAAAATCGCCTTTACCTTCATTATTGCGCGCGCCGTCGCGGGGAACGAGCAGGAGCAAGGCGTCCATTGTCTCCCCGTCCCATTGCGCCGCCAGCTTACCCAAGGTGTCCTCGGGCCCGTCAACCCAAAGATTGTCGCTGTTGAGCGCGAGGAACGGGTCGCAGTCGATCAGCGGCTCAGCCCGCACCAGTCCGCCCCCGGTTTCGAGCAACAGGACGCGCTCGTCGGAAACGACAACCTCGAGCCCGCCCGAATATTCGGCGAGATGCGCCTCCATGACATCGGCGAGATAATGGACATTGATCACCACCTTGCTGACTCCCGCCGCACTCAGCCGGTCGAGCGCATGGTCGAGCAGAGGCTTGCCCTGCACCGCGATCAGCGGCTTTGGAACGTGCTCTGTGAGCGGCCGCATCCGCGTTCCGAGCCCGGCGGCCATGATCATTGCGGTCTTGGGAACGACAGCCATCATTCGGCCTCGCCAGCCCAAGGCGCGCGGCGATAGTCGTGGCTGACATTCTGGTCGAACCAGCGCTTCACCGGTTCGAGACTGGGTTGGGCAAGGTCGCGTTCGAGCAGGCTCCACATCCGTTCTTGAAAACGCCGGTAGCCCGGCTTGCCGTCGCGCTTCCACAGGCGTGTGAACACGCCCAGGATGCGCGTGTTGCGCTGCGCCGCGAGCGCCCAATAGCCGCGCTCGAACGCCTCGCCGGTGCCGCTTGCAGCAACGTACCGGTCGAGCATCGCCCGTTCGATAGCCGGGTCCACATCGCGCCGAGCATCCTCGAGCACCGAAGCGAGATCATATGCGGGATGACCGCACAGTGCGTCCTGGAAATCGAGCAGGCCGAACCGCTCGATCCCCGCCGCGCCTTCGACCAGCATGATATTTTCGGCGTGAAAATCGCGCAGAACGGTGACTGGCTCGAGCCCGTCTTCGGCGACCGGTTCGAGTACTTCGCGCCACGCTGCCTGGAACGCCTTGCAGTCGACCTTCAGCCCGACCGCCGGGCAATACCAGTCGGTGAACAACCGCAATTCCTCCAGCCATTGGTCGAGCCCGTGCGGCGACAGTTCCGGCATCGGCGGCTGACGATGCAAATGAACCAACACGTCGGTTGCAAGCGCGTAGAGTTCGCGCTCGGCGGCGGGCCTCTCGTCGAGCCGTTCGCGCATCCGTGCGCTGCCAAAGTCGGATAGCAGCAGAAGCCCGCGGTCGAGGTCGCTGGCGATGATCCGCGGAGCCCTAAGCCCGACCGAGCCGAGCCATTCCGCGACCGCGACGAACGGGCGAGGATCTTCGTGCGGAGGCGGCGCATCCATCAGCACCGCGCTCCGGGCTCCATCGACGACACGGAAATAGCGGCGGAAGCTGGCATCACCGGCGAGCGGAAGAATGGCAGCGCCGTCCCACCCGCATTCGGCGAGGAAATCGGCGGCTCCGGCGGGCGGGGTCATCGGCGGGATTTGGGAAGCGGCCATCGCCCCTCCCATGCCGGGGGCACATCGGCTGTCAAGCGGCGTTCGCCATCATCGGCAAAGTCGAGGGTGAGGCGAAGCGCATTGGGCCAGGCGCCCGCCCCCGCCCGGTCGGGCCATTCGACCAGCAGCAGCCCGTCCTGGGCGCATTCGAGGCCAATTTCGTCGAGCTCCTGGGGCCGCTCGATGCGATAGAGATCGGCGTGCCACACCGGGGGCTCAAGCGCTTCATAGGGCTGAACGATGGCGAAGGTCGGGCTCGGCACTTCGCCGACATGGCCGAGGGCCGCAAGCAACCCCCGAGCGAGCGCGGTCTTGCCGACTCCCAATGGCCCCGACAACGTGATTACATCGCCCGGCCGAGCGATCGTTCCGAGCGCCGCGCCGAACGCCGCCGTTGCTTCCTCACTGACGAGGATCATTTGCCGTCGCGCGGGATAGTCAGGGTCACATGGGTGCCCTTTCCCTTGGCTGATTGAAGCTCGACCGTCCCGCCATGGGCCTCGATGAACTGCCGGGTCAGCGGCAGTCCGAGGCCAAGCGCTGCCTCCCCCCGGACCCCCGCCTCGGCGACTCGGTCGAAGCGGTTGAACACGCGGGGGATGTCGGCCTTGGCGATGCCGGGGCCATTGTCGTGGCTGGTGATCACCGCCTGCTCGTCGTCGCCATCGGCTTCGATCCGGATCCGGCTCTTGCGGTCGCTGTGGGCGATGGCGTTGTTGAGAAGATGCTCGACCGATTCGCGCAGGCGCCGCGCATCGCCGAACACGAAGCCCACGGTAGGCGCGATCTTGGCCTCGATCTTCTGCGCTTTCTCCTCAACTCGCGGACGCGCGGTATCGAGCGCGTTGCGGCACAGCCCGGCAAGATCGACCTGCTCGCGTTCAAGCTCGATCCCGCGGGTATCGCCAGTGGTGAGGTCGAGGACATCATCGATCAGCCTGGACAGGCGAGCGACCGATTCAAGGATCGCATCGACATAATCCTTGGCATTGGTGCCGAGATCGCCGGCATAGCCCGCGGCGAGCATTTCGGCGAACCCACCAATCGATGTCAAAGGCGTGCGCAATTCATAGCTGACGTTGGCGACGAAGTCGGTCTTGACCTTGTCCGCCGCCTCAAGCGCGGAGGCGCGTTCGCGAAGCGCCGCCTCGATGCGACTTGAATCGGTGACATCGACCATCGTTAGCAACGCGTTTCCGTCGGGCAGCGGAACCGCCGCATATTGGAACTGGCGACCGTCCGTCATTGCGATCCGCCCGCTCGATAACTGACGCTCGTTGGTGGTGTGGCGGACCGTCTCGCGGATTTGCGCCGCAGCGGTCGGGTTGACCAGTCGCCGGGCCATGGCCGGGACCAGTTCATCGACTCGCGGATGGTCGGTCAACCAGGTCTCATCAAGATCCCAATCCTCGATAAAGCGGCGATTCCACAGATACAGCCGACCGTCGCTCGCGAAGACGCTGATCGCTTCGTAAAGATTGTCGAAAGTCGCGGTGCGCACTCGGAGCAGTGTGTCGCGGGCCGAGGAAAGCCTGAGCTGTTCGGTGCGGTCCTCGAGGAACAGGCGCAGACCACCATCGGGCAAGGGCTGGGCGACGACCCGGAAATGGTCGCCGCTGGGCAGCATCCATTCCTCTTCGATCACTTCCTCGGCACTTGTGAACCAGCCCCGCCGCTCCTCCTTCCACGCCGGGAAATCTCGCGCTTCAGGGAGGCGCTGGTGGTCACGCATATGCTCGAGCAGACGGTCGAATTCGGGCATTTCGGCGAGCCATTCGGGATCGAGGCCGCTCATCACCACGAATGGCGCATTGTAGAAACTGAGCACCCGCTCGGAATCGAACTGGGCGGTTCCAGCGGTCATCCGGTCGGCCAGCTCGCGCTGCGATTCGATGTGCCGGGCAAGCTCGAGCTTGGCGTCTTCAAGGTCCTGAACGTCGACCGCGAAGCCGGCCACAGCGCCGCTGGAGAGCGGGACGTCGACGACCTTGAGCATGCGCCGCTCGCCGCGGATGATCGCCGGCTTCATCTGGGTCTGGATGCGCGCGGATTGCTGCGCCTGCTGGGCCGGTTCAAGCCCCTCCTCGCTAGGACCCTCAACCAGCTCCGAGCCGCGGGCGATGACATCGGCGGCGTCGCGTCCCTCGACCGCCTGAACATAGGCGCTATTGACGAGGCCGAGCTTGAGGTCAGGGCCGCGATACCACATCGGGAATGGCGCCGCCTCGATCAGCTGGGTCAGCGAGTTGAGCGCGTTGTCCGACTGCTTGAGACGAAGGGCGAGCTTGGCCCGCTCCTCCTCGCTCGCGCTGGTATTGAAGAACCACAGCAGCAGCGTTCCCGGTGCGGTGCTTGCAGGCGCCGGGCCGCCGCGCACCTCGAATACCCGGGCCGAGTCGATGCAAGACAATTTGAGAGAGATGTTTCCGCCAGAAAGCCGTGCAGTTTCAACTGATTCTGTAAGACGATTAAGGTCGTCTTCAAGCACTCCAAAATCGTCTCCGCCAAGATCGGCGAGGCGCGCCGGCCGGCCGCGAATGCCCAGATCGCGAAGCAATTGACCGTCGGCGTCGATCCTGAGGTCGGGCATGACCAACAGCGGCCGTGCTGGAGTTCTTTCCAGCAGCATGGCATTGGTCCGGGCCGCGTCGATCACCAGGCCCGCGAGCCGGAGGCGGCGCGCCGCCATTACTGCGATCGCCGCTGTTACCCCAAGCCATAACAGGCCCAGGATGATGATCGCGTCAGTGGTCGTGCCGCTCCCCATTCCGCCTCATAAAGCGTGGCGGGAGCGAAAAGGAAGCGCCGCCTGTTCAGTATCGCCGATCAGTAGCGGTAATGTTCGGGCTTGAACGGACCTTCGGGCTTGACCCCTATGTAGGCCGCTTGCTTGTCCGAAAGCGTGGTCAGCTTGACCCCGAGCTTGTCGAGATGAAGCGCGGCGACCTTTTCGTCGAGATGCTTGGGCAGGACGTAAACCTCGTTCTTGTACTTGTCGCCGCCGGTCCACAGTTCGATCTGGGCGAGCACCTGGTTGGTGAAACTTGACGACATGACGAAGCTCGGGTGACCCGTGGCATTACCGAGGTTCACGAGGCGGCCCTTGCTGAGGATGATCAGGCGCTTGCCGTCGGGAAAAGTGACCTCGTCGACCTGCGGCTTGATCTCGTCCCACTTCATATTGGCCAGCGCGCCGATCTGAATCTCGCTGTCGAAATGGCCGATGTTGCAGACGATCGCCATGTCCTTCATGGCGCGCATGTGATCGACCGTGATGACGTCGAAATTGCCGGTCGCGGTGACGAAGATGTCGGCCCGCTTGACCGCCTCCTCCATCGTGATGACTTCATAGCCTTCCATTGCCGCCTGGAGCGCGCAAATCGGGTCGACTTCGGTCACCAGGACGCGCGCGCCGCCGTTACGCAGCGAAGCCGCGCTGCCTTTGCCGACATCGCCGAAGCCGGCGACGCAGGCGACCTTGCCCGCAAGCATGACGTCGGTGGCGCGGCGGATGGCGTCGACCAGGCTTTCCTTGCAGCCATAGAGGTTGTCGAACTTCGACTTGGTGACGCTGTCGTTGACGTTGATCGCCGGGAACGGGAGCTTGCCCTGCTTGGCAAGCTCGTAGAGGCGATGGACTCCGGTGGTGGTTTCCTCGCTGACGCCCTTGATGTTGGCGACGGTCTTGGTGAGGTAGCCGGGGCGCTCGGCGAGAAATCGCTTGAGCACCTTGGCGAAGATTTCCTCTTCCTCATTGGTCGGAGTGAACAATTCCTCGCCCGCTTCGACCCGCGCTCCCCACAATGCGAACATCGTGGCATCGCCGCCATCGTCAAGAATGAGATTGCAGGTTTGTTCCGGATTGCCGACCTCGGCCCAATCGAAAATGCGCGCCGCATAGTCCCAATAATCGTCGAGCGTCTCACCCTTGATCGCGAACACCGGCACGCCGGTCACGGCAATCGCCGCCGCCGCATGGTCCTGGGTCGAGAAAATGTTGCACGACGCCCAGCGCACGTCGGCGCCGAGCGCGGTCAGAGTTTCGATCAGAACCGCGGTCTGAATGGTCATGTGCAGCGAACCGGTGATCCGCGCGCCCTTGAGCGGCTTGGAAGCGCCGAATTCCTGACGAAGCGCCATAAGGCCCGGCATCTCGGTTTCGGCGATGTCGATTTCCTTGCGACCGAACTTGGCCAGGGACAGGTCCTGAACGACATAATCATGCACTGCGGTTTCGGCTTTAGTCGCCACGTCGATTTCTCCAGCTGTTCTATGGTCGCGCATCGGGCGCGGGTTCGCCGCTGCCACTAGCGCCGAGGATGCTCAAAAGCAAATATAAAGATATCCTTATATGTTCGAAAGGGCCGTCAGGCTTCGCCGGTCTGGGCGACCAGCAAGCGCGGATCCACGCCCTCCTTGCGGAAAGCCGCGTTCCAGCGCTCATCGGTCGCTGTTTCAAACAAGATCGCGCAGTCGCCGCGCGCCGCGAACCAGCCGTGGCGGGTCATTTCCTCGTCGAGCTGGCCATCACCCCAGCCGGCATAGCCCAGAGCCGCGATCCACTGCGTCGGGCCCCGCCCCTCGGCGATCGCGCGGAGCACGTCGATGGTCCCGGTCATGGCGCACAGATCGGCAACCTGCAGGGTATCCTGCCCACCCCAGTCGGTCGAATGGAGAATGAATCCGCGCCCCGGCTCGACCGGCCCACCATAGTGAACTGCGACATCAGGCAAGTCGCCAGGGTCGATATCCAGCTGCCGGAGCAGACCGCGAAAGCTGATCCCCGCGCGCTTGGCACCGATTCCGACCCCGATCGCACCGTCCTCGTCATGCGCGCAAACGACGACCACCGCGCGGTTGAAACGCGGATCGGACATTCCTGGCATTGCCAGCAGTAACTTTCCAGACAGGAATCGCGGATCCTCCATCGCGCCGAGGATATGACCGCGGCGGCGAGTGGCGGCAAGCCTTGAGACGCGCCGTGCCTGACCCTATCTGGCCTTCACCCCTCACCAACAGGAGTATATTTCGATGACCGTCAAAGTAGGCGACAAATTGCCTCAGGCCGCACTGACCATCGCCACCGCCGACGGTCCCAAGCCGACCAACAGCGAGGATTTCTTTGCCGGGAAGAAGGTCGCGCTGTTCGCTGTCCCGGGCGCATTTACTCCGACCTGCTCGGCGCGGCATCTGCCTTCGTTCGTCGACAAGGCGGGTGATCTCAAGGCCAAGGGCGTGGATGAAATCGCCTGTATTTCGGTCAACGACCCATTCGTCATGAGCGCCTGGGGCGAGCGCGACGGATCCAAGGATATCACGATGCTGTCGGACGGCAATGGCGCTTTTGCCGAAGCGGTTGGCCTGCAAATGGACGGCAGCAAGTTCGGCATGGGCATGCGCTCGCAGCGGTATTCGATGGTCGTCAACGACGGCATCATTGAACAGCTTAATGTCGAAGCACCGGGCGATTATCGTGCATCGAGCGCCGAACATATGCTCGAACAGCTCTGATTTCGGTCAAACGAGCGAAAAATGCAGGGGCCGACGACACTTTTCGCGGTCCCCGCCGTTACCTCCTCGTGATTTTCAATCAGTGAGGACAAAATTCATGGCCACCACCACCACCCGCACCACCACCACCAAGAAGCCAGCGGCCAAGCGCCGGACCACCACGACTGCTTCGACCGCGGCCCCCAAGGCGGCGAAATCTTCGACCGCCAAATCCCGCTCAAGCAAGTCCAAAACTAGCCCCTATGTGAAGGCCGCTGTTGCGACTGGGGCGGTCGCCGCAACCGTCGCCGGTGCCGCGTATCTCATCCGCAAGAGCGACAAGTCGGTCGGAGAAATCGCGGACGACGTCAAAGCCTCGGTCAAGGATGGGTTTGCCGAAGCCAAGTCGATTGCCCGCGACAGCGCCCGCTCGATCAAGGAGAAGGCCTCGACGTTGTTCGACAAGGCATCGGCCGAAGTCGATTCCGTCACTGACGATATCGGCGACAAGCTCGATAGAGCGCATGACGTCGCGATCGACGATGCAATCGCCATCGACGACAAGATCGATGCCGAAGTGAAGGCGGGCGCGATCTCTTATTGATCCAGGGGCGATGTAATGTCTGGGAGCGGTTCACTCGGGCCGCTCCCTTTTTCATGCGCTGAGCGGAGGAAGTCCGCGATCGCTCGGCCCAGGTCGGGCTTGGTCACGCAGCTCATGTGGGTCCCGGGGATTTCGGCATAGGCTGCGTCGTGTAGCGCAGCGGCAAGTTCGCGCGCCGAACCATTGTCCTCATCCTCCGAGCCGATCAGTACCAAAGTCGGCATTGTGAAAGCGTCAAGCCATAAGCGCGGCACATCGCCGAAGCTTTGCAGCACCAGCGCAGCCGCATCGCGATCTACCTTCATCGTCTTCATGAACTGGATCGCGAGCCAATGCGGGTCGCCGCGCTTGGCCGTGTCGTAAGCGGCGATCGCATCGACGAAGAAACGCTGGCGCTTATCCCAGTCGACGAGCCCGCGGAGGCCCATTCCAGCAAGAATCGCATTGCTTGGCCGAAGCCCCTCTCCAACCGCCTGAACCACCGTCCGGGCACCGAGCGAAAATCCGCCTAGGTCGAAGTCGGTGAGGCCGAGATGCGCGACCAGCTCGGCAAGGTCGCGGGCGAGAATGCCTTCGGGATACAGCGCTGGATCGTGCGGGCGCGCGCTCGACCCGTGCGCGCGATGATCAGGCATTATCACCCGATAGCCCGCCGCCGCGACCGCGGCCGCGGTACCGTAGTTGATCCAGTTGACTTCGGCGCTCGAAAACAGCCCGTGAAGCAGGATTACCGCCCGCCCCGCGCCGGTCTCGCGCCAGACCAGATCGACCCCGTCCGAAGCGCTCCAATGGTGGGTGGCGACTCCGGTCATTACGCGCGAATGCTCCCAATGGTCGCGCTCTCATGCGTGCGTGCGCGTGGGCCCGTATTTGCGCGCGAGCGGGCGGTGCTTGAATTAGTGCGTGAAGTGAGGTGGTATAGTTCTGGCATTGGAGCGACCGGCAATGTCAGCCGATATCCGATTTTGCAATGTGCTGGATGGGCGCCGGCGCCTTAAAGCGATGCTTCTATGTGAAAGCTCAAAGGCGTCAAACCATTCTAATTCCCCATCATTCGTCCGCCGAGCGCGAAGGCGGTCATCCACCATCCCGTCCCCACTAGCCAACCCGCTGTAACGTCAGTTGGCCAATGAACGCCCAACCAGACGCGGCTAAATGCTACCGCAAATGAAATAAAGACTGCGGCGGTCAGCGCCGCGCCGATGCCTGCTAAACTCAAGATTGGGGCCCACGCCATCGCCAGCGCAGCATAAACCAGCGCGGCGTTCAGCGTGTGCCCGCTGGGGAAGCTCGGCCCCCCGGCGGGCGCGAGGTGCGGGACGATGGTCGGACGCTGGCGACGAAACAGATGTTTCAATAACCCGTCGACAATCCATCCGCTTCCAAGCGCCGTGACAAACCATATCGCGGTCTTTGGGAAACCTGCCCGATACAGCAACAGAGCTGCAGGCAGCGCAATACTGTATCGCAGTACCGGCCCGCCAAGTTGAGTTATGCCGCGCATCACCGGAACCCAGGCCATTCCCATACGCGGTGCCCCGAACGGGAAGCGCAATGCCCTGATCAGGCGTTGATCAAAAGTCTGAGTATCCCCACGGGCGACCAGCCGGTCCAAAACCAAAAATCCCGCGAAGCACGCCAACCCCGCGATCAACGCGACTCGTTCAAGGTTCGTTTGCAACATGGGCAGGTGATAACCGAGCGTCGAGCAGGCGCAACCTCGATGCAAGTAGCCGACCATCGGCTATGTTCGCTTGGGGTCGTAAGCGGAATATAGCCGCGCTCACTCCGGCATCGTCTCGACAGACTTGTCCCACCGCTCGACCAGCGGCGCATATTCGTCCGAGCGGGTGCGCTTGAGCGCCGCTGTGTCGAGCCAGGCTTCGTGGAGACTCTCGACTCCGAAATGGCTGGTCGGTTCGAAGCGCGTCGGATCGTCGAAGCTGGCGACGGTGAGGTCCATCTTGTCCGTCCCCGTATTGTAGCGGAAGCCGAGCGAGGTGCCGCACTGCGCGCAGAACGGGCGTTGCGCGATGGCCGAGCTATCATACCAGTCGGGGTCGCCGTGCCACTCGACATCGTTCTGTTCGACGTTGACCATCGCCAGGCTGACATTGCCGCTCGCCCGCTGGCACATCCGGCAGTGGCACAGATAGGCCTCGTCGCTGCTTACCCTGGCCGAATAGCGCACCCGCCCACAGGCGCAGCCGCCGGTCATGGTATCGCTCATTCCTCGCCTCCTTGGTCCTGGACCGTTTGCGCGGCTAAGGGGGCGAATGTCCAGCGCCCCGCCCCCGTTACCCCCCCCGTCCGGCGCAGAAATCGCGCGCGACGCGGCGTGGCTTGCACAGGCACTGGACCCGGCGGCGGGGATCGTTCGCATGATCGCGATGACGCCGGAAGAGTATCGCTCGGCAAGTTTCCTCGACGACCGGATGTTGCAACAGCCGGTGACTGCGGCAGCGCTGCTGCCGTGGGGCGAAGTCGCGGCAGCGTTTGGCCCAATGGAGCGCGACGACGCGCGGTGGATATTCCACATCGGCCATGTCGGATCGACTCTGGTCGCCAGGCTGCTCGGCGAGCTTCAAAGCGTGCTCTCGGTCCGCGAACCGCGTTTCCTGCGTGACCTTACGGCGCTCGATGCGGGCCAACGCGCAACCTACATCCCGGCAACCCGCAAGCTGTTTTCGCGCAGCTTCGCGGCGGATCAATTGGCGCTGGTCAAGGCAACCAGCTTCGTCAGTGAGATCGCGGCGGAACTTCTCGCGACGGATGGCCGCGCGTTGTTCGTCTACGCCAGTCCGCGATATTATATCGCGAGCATCCTCGCCGGCGAAAATTCGGTGCTTGAACTCGACGCGCTGGCACCCAGTCGCGCTGAGCGCATGGCTGGCCGGGTCGATCAATTCGCCCAGCCGCGCAACCACGCCGACCTCGCCGCTGCCGCCTGGGCGTGCGAATTGACGTCGCTTGAAGCGGCCGCCCAGAAACTCCCGCATGCACGCATCATGTGGGTGGATTTCGACCAATTGCTGAGCGATGTCGAAGGCGGCCTGAAGCGGATCGCCCACGGCCTCGAGATCGACGGCAGCGCCAACGAACTCGCCGACCTTGCCGACAGCCCGCTGCTCAAACGCTATTCGAAGGCGCTCGAATTTGCGTATAGCGCGAGCCTCAGGCGCGACCTCATCAACGAAGCCGGAGCGAATTTCGGAAGCGAAATCGACGGCGCGCTTGATCTGCTTGGCGCCAGCGCCGAAACGTCGCCATTGCTTGCTCAGGCGCTTCGCCGCGCGGGGGAGAATTGATGTACCGTGTTTTACACATTTTAACCGAAGCGGAAGTTGCGCAATGTCGCCAGATCGCCGCCTCGGCGCCGTTCGTCGACGGCCGTATCACCAACCCGCACAACCAAGCCAAGCAGAACGAGCAGCTCCACGACGCAAGTGCCTATCAGCAAAGTTCGGACCTGCTCCGAGCGGCCCTTGCGCGGTCGCCGGAGTTCGTCGAATTCGCCTTTCCAGTGGCTTTGGCGCCGCCGCTGATCACCCGCTACAAGCCGGGCATGAAATATGGCGGGCATGCAGATGCCGCCTTCATTCAGCTGCCCGGTGCGACCATCCGAAGCGATTTAAGCTGCACCATCTTCCTCAACGAACCGGCCGATTATGACGGCGGCGAGCTCCACATCCGGCTCGGCGACGGCGAGCTTACGTTCAAGCTCAAGCCGGGCGAAGCGATCGTCTATCCATCTGACAGCCTCCACCAGGTGATGCCGGTGACCAAGGGCGAACGACTGGTTGCGATCAGCTTCATTCAGAGCCGAATCCAGGACCCATTCCGCCGCAACCTGCTGTTCGAGCTTAACGAGGTCGCGGCGCTCGAAGGGTTGAAGATGGAGCACGACAATTATTCGCGGCTTCAGCTGATCCAGCAGAATTTGCTGCGCCACTGGAGCGATATGCCGTGAGCGCGTCCCGGCGGCTATGCGGCCTTCTTGAGGTGCTTGCGGCCCAATAGCTCGGCGATCTGGACCGCGTTGAGTGCCGCACCCTTGCGGAGGTTGTCGCTAACCACCCACAAGCTGAGCCCATTCTCGACCGTCGGATCTTCGCGGATTCGGCTGACGTAGGTGGCGAAATCGCCGACGCATTCTACCGGGGTGATATAGCCGCCATCCTCGCGCTTATCGATCACCATCACTCCGGGCGCCTCGCGCAGGATAGAGCGCGCCTCGGCGGCGCTGATGTCATTTTCGAACTCGACATTGACCGCTTCCGAATGACCGACGAACACCGGCACGCGTACGCAAGTCACGCTGAGCTTGATTTTGGGGTCGAGGATTTTCTTGGTCTCGACGACCATCTTCCATTCTTCCTTGGTCGATCCGTCGTCCAGGAAGCTGTCGATCTGGGGAATGACGTTGAACGCGATCTGCTTGGGGAAAAAGGCCGCTTCGTTGCTGTCGCCGACGAAGATGTTGCGCGATTGCTCGAACAGTTCGTCCATGCCCTTCTTTCCCGCGCCCGACACCGATTGGTAGGTCGCGACGACGACCCGCTTGATGGTTGCGGCGTCGTGCAAAGGCTTGAGCGCAACCACCAGTTGCGCGGTCGAGCAATTGGGATTGGCGATGATGTTCTTGGCGCGATAACCGGCGATCGCTTCGGCGTTCACTTCGGGCACGATCAAGGGCACGTCGGGGTCCATCCGGTAGAAGGACGAATTGTCGATTACCGTGCAGCCGGCCGACGCCGCGATCGGGGCGTAGGCCTTGCTAACCTCCGAACCCGCTGCGAACAGCGCCATGTCCCAGCCGGCGAAATCGAAATGCTCGAGGTTCTTGACCTTGAGCTCCTTGCCGCTGTCGCCGAAGTCGACGACGTCGCCCGTTGAGCGCGAGCTGGCCACGGCAGCGACCTCGTCGGCGGGGAATTGCCGCTCGGCGAGGACATTCAGGATTTCGCGCCCGACATTGCCAGTCGCACCGACGACTGCGATCCGGTAGCCCACTTGCCATTGCTCCTTGATGAGGTCGCTTGCACCTAGGAGCGAAGGCGGCAATGTCAACGCTTCGGGGCAGTGGCTTGGGGGAGCGAACGGCAATGCGCGGCGAATTGCGAATGTGGCTGGTGCTGGTGCTGCTGATGGTAGTCTTCGCAAACAAAGACGGGTTGCTGCAGCCGCCCTCGCCGTCCTCACGGACCACCACGAGCGCGTTCGATACCGATCGTGCTCTCGGGCGGCTGACCCGAATCCTCGGCGATCAGCGGCCCCACCCGGTCGACAGCGATGCCAATGATTCGGTGCGCGCGCGCCTGGTGGCCGAACTCCGGGCGCTCGGCCTGAACCCGCAAGTGCACGAGCGCGAAGATTGTCGGGGGATGCCGAAGGGTCGGACGATCAGCTGCAGCCTGACCCGAAATGTCGTCGCTGTGGTCGGCGGCGACAAGCCCGGCAAGGCGCTGCTGCTCAACGCCCATTACGACAGCACTCCGACCGGGCCCGGCGCCGCCGACGACGGCATCGGGGTCGCGACATTGCTCGAGGTCGCCGCCAATCTGCGCGCGCGGCCGCCCGCCCAGCCAGTCATCTTGCTGTTCAACGAGGGTGAGGAATTCGGCCTCAACGGCGCCGGCGCGTTCGTCGATAACGATCCGCTGGCGGGCCGCGTCGGAGCGCTGATCAACATTGAGGCGCGCGGGGTCAGCGGGCCTGCGGTGATGTTCGAAACCAGTCGGCCCAACGGCGCCGCGCTGGGCGACTATGCCCGCTCCGCCGCCCGCCCCTACGCCAATTCGCTGATGACCGATCTCGCCGGCCTGATCCCCAATTACACCGACGTCGTGGTGTTCAAAAACAAGGGCTGGCGGACCCTAAGCTTTGCAATCACCGGCAACGAGACCCGCTACCATTCGCCCGGAGATACGGTGCAGGCGCTCGATCGTGACAGCCTCTACCACATTGGCAGCGAGGTCCTAGCGGCGACCCGGAACCTCGATCCGACGCCTTCGGCTGGCGCCGCTCGCTGGGCCTATGCCGATGTGGCGGGACGAGTGCTGCTACGCCTGCCGCTGCTACTCGCTGCGCTACTGCTTGGGGGGCTGCTGCTCGGCGCCGGCGCGATTGCCTGGCGCGGCAAGGCGCTCGGCCGGCCCTTGCTCAGCGTCGCCGGTGCGGTCATCGTCGCAATCGCCGCCGCCTTCGCCGCAAGCGTCTTCGCCGGCCTGTTTCGAGCGGGCGATTTCTGGCGCGCAGTCCCGCTCGTCCCTTATCTCGCGGTTTATGCGACGCTGCTCGCCGCCGAGCTTGGCGTGTTGCGCTGGCTCGGCGGGCGGGTCGAGCTCGAACGGCTGCGCATCGCCGCTTGGCTGCTCGTCCTGATGCTTGGCGCCGCGCTGTCGCTGCTGGTCCCCGGAGCGACGATCTTCTTCCTATTCGGCCCTGCACTCGCGCTTGCCGGACTCGCCATCCCCAAAGCGCGGACGCCGCTGCTGTGGGCCGGAGCGATCGTCCAGCTGATCCTGTTCGCGGAGCTGCTCGCCTCGCTCGAGATGCTGCTCATCGACGGGCCTCTATGGTCGGTGGCGCCGCTCGCAGCGCTCGGCGCCTTGCCGTTGCTGGTCGAGATCGCCCACCGCCCCATCCGCAACGCCGCGTTCGCGCTTGCCGCACTCGCCGTAATCCTGTGGGTCGCAGCGCTCGCAATCCCGCGTTCAAGCGCCGAGCGGCCGCTGGCCTTCACACTCGACTATTTTCGCGACGATAGCGAGCGCGCGGCACATTGGGCGGTGGCGAACAAGCAGGCGCCCTTGCCCGCCAATTGGAACACGGTCGGGCGCTGGGAGCGCGGCGTGCTGACCTACAGCGGGCGCACCCGCTGGCTGGCCAAGGCGCCACTGCTCGCCATTCCCGCCGGATCGGTGCGAAAGCTCGGCGAAGTCCGCGACGGCGACGGCCGAATCGTCCGCCTGGCGCTCGACCGCGGCGGCGGCAATGCGTTGGCAATTCAATTCGCCAAGGGCATTGCGGTGACGGCGATGGGCCTGCCCGGCGCAATGCGGCCGATCGACCCAGAAGCGGTCTCAGGACCCAGCTTCCTGCGCTGCACCGGACGTTCCTGCGACGGATTAGTGGTCGATCTGCGCCTCGGCAGCCGCAAGCCAGTCGCGGCCAAGCTGATTACGTCACGCTTCGCCCTTCCCCCCGAGGGTGCGCGGCTGAGCGCCATGCGCCCGCCGCACTCCCATCCCCAATACGGCCCCGACAGCAGCATCCGGATCGCCGACGTAGCGCTCTAAAGACAAAAAAAGGGCGGCCCCGAAAGACCGCCCTCAACGTTCGCGAACCGAAGCGCCGACGATTATCCTTCGGTTGACTTGTCTTTTTCTTTGGCCGGGG
>JBDSRE010000075.1:0-5107 GCA_039929465.1 Sphingomicrobium sp.
GATAGGTTTGTGACGAAACATTGAGGGTCAGCGCAAGGTCGCCATTTTCGGTGTAGCCGTCGACCTTGGCCCGGGCATAATCGATGGCCGCGACCGGGCCGATCCCGAATCCGCCCATCGGCACCAAATACCCGGCCTTGGCCCCGGCGAGCCAGTGATTGCCCTTTGGCGATGACGATAGTCCCTCGACCACGCCAGTGCGATCGATCTTGTTGCGATCGCGGCCATAGCCGACGAAGCCCTTGATGAAGCCGCCGCCGAAGCCGGCCCCGGCATAAGCGCCGATTTGCCCGGTGCGCGTTTTTACCTCCGCCGCGTCATTCCCGAAATTGACCTTCGGACGGCTGAGGTTGGCGGCGATTCCGGCGACTCCGGCACCAAAGTTGTAATCCACGCCGACCGTCACTCCCACGGATGTGTTGCGGAACGAATCATTGCCGCGGCTGATGCCGACTCGGTGGGTCATGGCGTCGCCCACCGCAAAAACGCGCAATCCGGTTGCCGGAGCATCGCCCGCCGGCATGCCCAGGATCATCCGCGAATCGAGCGTCCGCCCGAACTGGCGCGCAACATCGACCCCAAGGTCGGCCGGCGCCTGCAATGTCAGCGGGCCGCGCAATTGGGTGAAGACATATTGACCGACGATTGCAAAGCCCTGCGAGGTCAGGTGGAGCCCATCAAGATAGAACAGGTAACCGGTCGAATCGATCAGGCAGGTCAAGTCGGGAAGCGCCGGGCAGGCGAGGCCCTTGGTAATACCGAAATCGGCGGGATTGGCGGCGATATTGTTGAGCACCAAACCAAGGTCGAGATAATGGACGATTGACCCGTTCGCGGCATAGCCGGCAAGGGTCTGCTGGAGGGCCTGGTTGAAGCTCGCGCTGAACGCCGTCCGTACCGCTGCGCCGGCGGGATCGCCGGCGATTTCGGGCAGCCGCCCGGTGTTGCCGGCAATGAAGCTGATGGTCGGGGTGCCGGTGCCGACGATGCGGTTGAGCTGGACCGTCGCCGCGCCCGCCGTCGCCGCGCCTGCGAAGGGCGCTGCGGCAAGCGTGCCGCCGGTCTGCTGGAAGAAGCGCGAATCATTGCCGCCGATGCTGATCGTCAGCAGGTCGCTTTCATCAAGAATGGTGCTGGCGGCCGGGAACACCGGCGATTGTGGGCCGACCCCGAGGAACTGATCGACTTCATATTGGAAGCCGTCGCCGCAGAGCGGCGCGCCGTAAACCGGGTCGAAGCAGATCAAGGTATTGTTGAAGCCCGCGAGCGCACCGCCGATGGCGAAATTGTCGACCGGAACGCCGAGTAGATTGGCGAGCGTGTCGATGTAGTTGGTGCCGCCCGAAAAACGCCCGGTGCGATAGATGATCTTGGCATTGGGATTGTTATACCCGAGCGCAAAAGCGTTGCCGGTATCGGCGTAGGAATCGCCAAAGGCGACGATCCGGTCGATCTGCTGGGCCTGGGCCGGAATCGCGAACGCCGAGAGAGCGGTTGCACCGGCAAGGGCGCGCAGTGCGAATGATTTGAATACGGACATGATCACTTCTCCCCAAAGCTGCCGTGCACGGCGGCTACCCGGGGATCCGTTTGAAGGTCTGCTGACAATTGGGCAAGTAGCGCGGCGGTCACACATTCGTAAAAAACGAAGCGCCCGGCGTCGCTATGCTGGGCTAGCGCCGTTCGCCCGCCAGCCTGCTCATCAGGATCGCGGCGCGCCTGGCCTGTTTGAAAATCGAGGGGATGTCGACCGTCTCGCGATCGGTATGGTCGCCCGAACTCGACGGGCCGAGCCCGACCAGCCCGTCGGTATCGCTGGCGACGAAACTGATGTCGCCGGCGCCGCGCTTGATCGGGTCGAGCGGGGGCATGTCGGCCAGGCCGAGGTCGCGATTGACGGCATTGAGCGCGGCCAGCAGCGCTGCATTGCCGGGGGTTGGCGGCATCGGCGGATAGCCGGCGCCGTCGAACAGGATCTCGGCCTTGGCGCCGGGCAGCGATTGGCCGACGATCGCGCGCATTTTGGCGGTTGCGCGGGTCAGCTGCTCGGGGCTGATCGCGCGCAGATCGCCGCGTGCGACCGCCTGGGCGGCAATGATATTGGTCTTGCCGGTGACCGACGCGCGCACTTCGTCGGAATCAAGCGCGGCGGTGCTGCCGCCGGCGATGAGCCCAACATTGTAGGTCAATTTGTCCTCCGGGAGATCGCGCCGGAACGAATCGAGGATCCGCGCCAGTTCGTAATTGGCGCCATAGCCCGCGGTCGGCGAAAAGACCCCGCTCGAATGCGCCGCTCGGCCGGTGACTCGGAGCGTCCAGTCGACCACCCCGCGCCGAGCGATCGAGCCCATGTCCTGGCCGTTCTCGCTCGCCAGCCCTTCGAAATCCAAGGCGGCGTCGGCGCGTTTGCCGGCGGCGACGAGATCGCGCCGGGCAAGTTCGAGCGGCGATCCTGAATCCTCTTCATCGCCGGTCAGCACGATTTCGATATTGGCGCCGCGCAAGGTCCCGGCGGCGTGCATCGCGCGCAAGGCCGCGATCATCACTGCATCGCCGCCCTTGTCGTCGGACGCGCCGGGACCCTTGCCCTGGTTGCCGTCGCGGACCCAGCGCTGGAACGGCGAATCGCGTTCGAACACCGTGTCGAGGTGGCCGATCAGGAGCAGGCGCTTGCGCCCCGCTTTGCCCTTGTGGACCGCGACCAGATGACCGGCGCGCTTGGTCTCGGGCAGCGGAATCCAGCGCACGGCGAAACCAAGCGGCTCGAGCTCGGCGCGGACCATCCGCCCGACCGCCTCGACGCCGGCGACATTGTGCGACCCGCTATTCTGATTGACCCAGCGCTCGAGCATATCGAGCGTGCGCAGTTGCTCGGAATCGACGGTGGCGATCATCCGCTGCTCGGCCGGGCTCAGCTCTGCCGAGGCGGCGGAGGGAGTGAGGAGCAGAGCGGCGAGCGAGGCTGTGAAAGAGTATCTCATACGGTCAGACTAGCGCGGCAAAGGGCGTTCGTCATCTCCGGAAGCGCCTCATGCCGAGCAGATGGTCAATTCAAAGACGGTTAAAACTCTTTCCTACAACAAACCCATTCGGTTAGTAACTGCGCGACTCGCTGACGGAGACGCCGATATGGACCATGACATTCACCCGTTGATCGACTCGCTGTTTGAGCGCGAGGGCGGCTATGTCAATCACCCTGCCGACCGCGGCGGCCCGACCTGTTTCGGAATTACCCAGGAGGTTGCCCGGTCGAACGGCTATTACGGCCCGATGCGCCTTCTCCCGCGCGAGGAGGCGGCGGCGATCTACCGGCGGCTTTACTGGCTCCGTCCGCAATATGATGCGGTCGCCAGGGTTGCGCCGTTGGTTGCCAGCGAACTGTTCGACACCGGGGTCAATATGGGCCCGGCGGTCGCCGCCACCTTCCTCCAGCGGGCGCTGACCGCGCTCAACCGCAACGCCGCAGATTATCCCGATCTGGTTCCCGATGGCCGAGTTGGCCCGTCAACGCTCGCGGCGCTGTCGGCATTCGTCAAAACGCGCGGCGCGAGCGGCGGACAGAAGGTGCTCCTGCGCGCGCTCGAAGCGCTGCAGGGAGAACGCTACCTTCGCCTGGCCGAGCGTCGCCCCGCCAATGAGGCGTTTCTATACGGTTGGCTGGCGAACCGAATTGGTGATTAATCCCGAAATAGGGAATCGCCGCAGACGGTCAATTTGGTCAACTTCCCCTTAGAACGAACCCTATTCGATGAAGTCCGGAGCCTGCCCATGAACCTGCCACCGCCCGCCACCTTCGCCGAGGGCCAACGCTATGTCTACGGCCTGCTCGCCGCCGCCGCGGGGGTGTTCTGCGGGCTTGCCGCGGTGGCCATGATCGTCCTCTTGATGTGGGGCGGCTGGTCGGCGCGGGAAGAGCATAGCATCATCATCATTTTCGGCTGGGCGCTGGGCGGGTTCGTCGCGGCGATGGTCGCGGTCATTGTCGGGCTCCTCGCCGGCGGTCCGGTCGGGCGTTTTAAATTGAGCGCCAGCAGCGGCGGCGCCAGCCTCGAGGCCGACTGCGAGCCGCGCGGGCCGGAGCACGGACGATGACGGTCCTGCGCTTGCTCAATCCTCAGGGCATCACCGGGCTCGCGGCGGCGCTGATCCTTGCCCTCCTCCTCGTCACAGCCAAGATCGACGTCCGCCACTGGCGCAAGCAATCGACGCAATATGAGCAGCTTTATCGCGGCAGCGAAGCCGCGCTCGCCGGGACGATCGCCAATGTCCGCGCCGCCGCCGCCGCGGCCGCAGCCGCCGACCGCGCCCATATCGCCCGAGTCCAGTCCGCCCAGCAATCCATCAGTGAAAGGAGCGCCGATGCGCTTGAATCCCGCCTTGCCGATGCTCGCGCTCCCGCTCAGCGCCTGCGCCTCGAAATCCGACCGTCCCCAACCGCTCCCGGTGGTGGCGCAGCAGCGATTGTGCCCGTCCTTTCTAGTCGCGCCCCCGGCGCTGCTGAGACCGCCGGTCAAGATCGACTTCCTCCCACCGACGCCCTGATCGCGACCGAACAAGCGATCCAGCTCGATGAACTGATCAGGTGGGTCCGGGCGCAGGAGGCGATTGTGCGGCACGATCCCTGACTTGCATCCCCCCGCAAAGCGGGTTCAACGTCATCACGATGATGCAGGGGGAAGGCCTTTGAAACCCGAAAGACTCAATGCTTTTACCGACGGTGTGCTGGCAATTGTCATCACCATCATGGTTTTGGAATTGCACGTTCCGCAAGGCGACACGCTGGCCGCGCTCCAGCCGGCGCTGCCATTGCTCGCGGCATATATCCTGAGCTTCGCCAATATCGGGATCTTCTGGAGCAATCACCATCACATGTGGAACGCGGTGAAACGGATCGACGGGCGAGTGCTGCTGGCGAACTTGCTGCTGCTGTTCTTCCTGTCGATCGTGCCGTTCGTGATTCGATGGATCGGCGAGGCGGGGCTGACCCGCCTTCCGGTCGCGGCATATGGACTGGTGCTGGTCGGCGCCAGCCTTAGCTATGTTCTCCTGCAATCGTCGCTGATCGCAATCGAGGGCGCCGACGGCCCGGTCAAAACCGCCATCGGTG
>JBDSRE010000076.1:0-3956 GCA_039929465.1 Sphingomicrobium sp.
GCGATGCAGCGCCGCTCGGGCGCCGCGGCGATGGAATCGCTCGCTCTTGGCGGTCCCGGCAAGCGCTGATGTTGCCGGGAGCAGCGCTGCTCCCTATCTTCTGACTGTGGACCAGCCGCTCATCCAACTGACCAATAGTGCCGCGCGCCGGGTTGCGTGGATTGCCGGGCGCCAGCACAAGCCGGCGATCCTGCGGCTTGCGGTCGATGGCGGCGGTTGCGCCGGCTTCACCTACAAATTCGAGCTCGCCGATGCCGCGATGGTCGATGACGCAGTGGCCGAAACCGACGGAGTGCGGTTGGTGGTCGATCCGATGAGCCTCGAACTGGTCAAGGGATCGGCGGTCGATTTCGTCGAGGATCTGGGCGGCGCGGCGTTCAAGGTCACCAACCCCAATGCCGCCAGCGGCTGCGGCTGCGGCTCGAGTTTCTCGGTCTGAAGGACAGCTTAGCGTTCGTCCTGAGCGGAGGCCGAACGGCCGTAGTCGAAGGGCGCGGCGGACCCGGGCGAGCGACGCCCTTCGACTTCGCTTCGCTCCGCCCAGGACGAACGGTGATTTGTATTTTAGTTGGTGTGCGTTAGTCGCCGTCCGATGAAAATCGCCACCTTCAACGTCAACGGCATTCGCGCCCGCCTCCCGCGCCTGCTCGAATGGCTGGCGCGCGAGACGCCCGATGTGGTCTGCCTCCAGGAACTCAAATGCGCCGACGATGCGCTTCCGATCGCCGATGTGGAGGCCGCCGGGTACCGCGCGGTGTGGCATGGACAGAAGGGCTTCAATGGGGTCGCGATCCTCGCCCGGGGCAAGCTGCCCGAGCTGCGCATGGTCGGCCTTCCCGGCGATCCTGACGACAGCCACAGCCGCTATGTCGAGGCTGAAGTGGACGGGTTCATTGTCGGCTCGATTTACCTGCCCAACGGCAATCCCGTGGGGACTGAGAAATTCGACTATAAATTGCGCTGGATGGAGCGGATGGCTGCGCACGCCGCAACGCTGCTTAGTCTCGAGCGGCCGGTGGTACTGGCGGGCGACTGGAATGTGGTCCCGGAGGACCGCGACGTGTTTTCGGCCAAGGCGGTGCGGCACGATGCCTTGCTCCAGCCCGAGACCCGCGCTGGTTGGCGGCGGATCGTGGCGCAGGGCTGGACCGATGCGTTGCGCGCGCTCCACCCGGCGGACGATAAGCTTTATACGTTCTGGGATTACACCGCCGGCTGCTGGCAGCGCGACGCGGGCTTCCGCATCGACCATTTATTGTGCTCACCCGAAGCGGTCGATCTGCTCACCGGCGCGGGCGTCGACCGCTGGCCGCGGGGGGAGGAGAAAGCAAGCGACCATGCGCCGACATGGGTGGAGTTGAATTGAGTGCAGAAACTCCGACAGGAGAAACAATGAACATCGATACCCTCAAAGCGGCCTGCAAAGGCGTCGTCGCCGCGCGGGGAGACTCGAACTTTACCGAGCTGATTCACGGCAATTTATGGAATCGCCTGATTCCCAGCCGAGCGCCGGACTTTGTGGTTCAGGTCACCGGCGAACACGACGTTATCGCCGCGCTCCAATTTGCGCGGGAAAACGGATTGAAGGTCGTGGTCCGCGGCGGCGGCCATAATTGGTGCCAGCCGACGCTTCGCAATGGCGGCCTGTTGATCGATTTAAGCCAATTGAACAAGATCATCGCGATCGATGTCGATGCCCGCACGGCGGTGGTGCAGCCGGCGGTCAGCAACCGCGAAGTGCAAAAGGCGCTCAACGACAAAGGCCTCGCTTTTCCCTCCGGCCACTGCCCGCAGGTCAAGCTGAGCGGTTATCTGCTCGGCGGCGGCATGTCATGGAACCAAAGCGTGTGGGGATCGGGCACCCAAAGCGTCGAAGCAATCGAGCTTGTGACGGCAGAAGGAGAACTGATCACCGCCAACAAGGACGAGCATTCGGAATATTTCTGGGCGGCTCGGGGATCGGGGTCTGGGTTCTTTGGAGTCGTCACGCGCTACCATCTCAAGACATATCCGCTGCCCAGGGCAATCCACGGCAGCACCTATCATTATGCGATGGACGATGCCGCTGCGGTTGGCGGATGGCTCGGGGAAGAAGCCGCGAAGATTTCGCCTGCCGTCGAGCTCAGCCTGTTTCTCCTCGAAGCTCCGGCGGACCTCAAGCAACGGACCGCGGTGCAAGGCGGCAAGGTGGCAATGGTGACAGCGACGGCCTTTGCGGATTCCGCAGCGGACGCCGAGGCCATGCTCAAGCCGCTGGAGGAATGCCCCTTGATATCCAAATGCCTGTCGCGGTCGTTCGCCACTCCGCTCGTTTTCGAGGAATTGTTCGATTTATCGGGCGCGCTTTGGCCGGATGGGCTGCGCAGTCGAGTGGAAGCCACTTTCTCCAATACTTCGCCCCGCGAGCAGGTGGAGGCAGTGGCCGGTCACATGATGAATTGCCCGTCACCGATCAGCGTCATTCTCTTCACTATTTTCACCGGCCCGGCCGTCTCGGCTGCGCGGCCGGACATGGCATATTCCATGGCCTCGCGATTTTATGGCGGACCGTGGACGATGTGGAAGAACGCCCCCGATGACGAGGACAACAGCCAATGGCACGACCGATGCACCGCGCTGCTCAGGCCCTTCAACATTGGCTATTACGTCGGTGAATCGGACACCGTGCACAGGCCGTCGAACGCCGTCCAGTCGATGTCGCCGGAAAACTGGCAACGGCTTTCGGATCTGCGCAGCAAATATGATCCTGACAGCCTGTTCTTTGACTATTTCGACGGCCTCGATGATCCGGGGCCATCCTAGTTCACGGGCCGACAAGCCTAGCTTATGCCCGGCTTCCCAGCGCCTTCGTGTAAATTCGATAGCGGTGGTTGATCACCGCGCCGGGCAGCTGGGCGATCGACATCATCCCCTTATTGTCCTCGAGGATCCAGCCGAATTCGCCGTGGGTCGCGCCATATTTGGTGGTGCCGTCGCGGCGGATATATTCGATCATCATGAAGGCCAGCTGGCTTGCCAGGCGGGTGTGGTGAAATTCCTTGGCCACTCCCATCAGGGGAACGCGCAGGCGCCGCACCTTGGGCTTGCGCAGCCGCCACAGCAATTTGACGAAGCCGAACGGGAATAGTTCGCCATTGAGGTCGCGGGTCAGCTCGTTGATGTCGGGCAGGGTCAGCATGAAGGCGATTGGCCGGAAGCCCGAGCCGTCGTCATATTCGGCGATCCGCACCAGCTCTTCGAAGATGATCGGCTTCATTTTCTTGCCGGCATAAGCGATTTCCGACGGGGTCAGCGGAACGAATCCCCAATTGTCCGACCAGGCGTCGTTGAGCAGGCCAAGGATGACTTCCGCCTCCGCCGCGAAGTTCGACTTGTCGACGGTGCGGATGCGGATCCGCGGATTGCGCTCGCCGGCGGCGATGAGGCGGTTGATGAGCGGGTCGCTCCAATTGGAAATGTCGAGGCTGTAGGTGAGGAGGTCCTTGGCCTTTTTGTACCCCGCGGCCTCGATCCATGATTGATATTGGGGAAGGTGGTGGCCCATCATTATTGTCGGAGCCTCGTCATGACCCTCGATCTCAAGGCCCGGCTCGTCCCATATCGACAGGCTGATCGGCCCCAGCGACGTCGTCATGCTTTGGTCGCGGAGCCATTGCTCGGCAGTCGCGATCAGCGCCGCCGCAGCCTCCCCGTCCAAGGCCTCGAACATTCCCCATTGGCCGGTGCCCGGGGCCATATGTTCCTGCACCAGATCGTCGACCTGGGCGCTGATCCGGCCGACCACGCGATCGCCGCGCTCGGCCAGCCACAATTGCGCCCGGGCATGTTCGAACCACGGATTCTTGCCCGGAGTGATGAGGCCGTGGACCTCGTCCTTCAGCGGCGGCACCCAGGCGGGATCGTCCTTGTAAACGTCCCACGCGAAATCGACGAAGACCTTGCGGTCGGCCTTGGTG
>JBDSRE010000077.1:0-3587 GCA_039929465.1 Sphingomicrobium sp.
CCCGACGAGCCACTGGTCGAGAGCGGAGCATAGACCGTCCAGCCGGTGCCCGCGCCAAGCCCGGTTCCACCCGATACGAAGGTTGATCCGAGTAGCAGCGCGAAGGCCGGGATCAGCAGCCAGAAGCTGATGTTGTTCATCCGCGGGAAGGCCATGTCGGGCGCCCCGATCATCAATGGCACGAACCAGTTGCCGAAGCCGCCGATCATTGCCGGCATGACCATGAAGAACACCATGATCAGTCCGTGCGCGGTAATCAGCACGTTCCAGTGATGCGACCATTCATCGAAATTGGCGGTCCCGGCGCCGATTGGCCAGGCGCGGTTGAGCACCTGGATGCCCGGCTCCATCAATTCCCACCGCATGATCCCCGAAATGCCGCCGCCGATGATCCCGGCGACGATCGCGAACAGCAGATAGAGCGTGCCGATGTCCTTGTGATTGGTCGACATGAACCAGCGGGTGAAGAAGCCCGGCTTGTGGTCGTCATGATGCTCGGCCCCAGCCGCCGCGTGCGGCTGAAAGTTGAGGGCGTCGGCGGTGGTGCTCATTATCCTGGCTTCCGATCGGATCTAGTTCTGCGCCGTTGCGGCTTGATTGATGGTCGCTGCCGGTACGGCAGGAGTTGCCGGTTGGGCAACGGCGCCCGTTGCGACCGGGAGCGACGCCCGGACGACCGCCGCTGAACCGGCAAGATTGCCGCCCTGCTGGCCGACCCATTGGTCGAACTGCGCCTGGGGAACGACCTCGATCGCGATCGGCATGAATCCGTGGCGGGCGCCGCAGAGCTCCGAACACTGGCCGAAATAGACCCCGGGGCGGTCGACCTTGGCCCAGGTTTCGTGAACTTGGCCGGGGTTGGCATCCTGCTTGATCCAGAACGCCGGCATTGCGAAGCTGTGGATGACATCGTCGGCGGTAACGAGGAATTTCACGACTTTGCCGGCGGGGATGACGACGCGGTTGTCGACTGCGAGCATCGGCGGGCCATCGTTATCGGTACGCGCGCGCTGAGTGGCTTGGCGATTGGGGTCGTTTGCTTCCTTGAGCATATAACTGTCGAAGCTCACGCCCATGTCGGGATATTCGTAGCTCCAATACCATTGGTGGCCGACGACCTTGATCGTCACATCGGCCGGTGGCGGGGTATATTGGTGGCTGAGCAGCCGGATCGAAGGGATTGCGATCCCGACCAGGATCAGCACCGGGAGCAAGGTCCACACCACCTCGATCAAGGTATTGTGCGAATTGCGTGACGGGGTCGGATTGGCGCTGCGGCGATAACGGACCATGGTAAAGAGCAGAAGCGCGAGGACGAAGGCGCTGATGATCGCACACAGCCACAACAACGGGCCATTATGGAAGGCGGCGGCCTCCCGGCCGATCGGAGTGACCTTGGTCTGAAGTCCCATACGCCCATCAGGCTCGCCGATTCCCGGGGTCGGGATCATGTGGCCGACACTGCCCGGGATGATCGGCGCTGCCGCGGTTGGCGCGGCCTGGCGAGGATTGGCCGCCGCAGTCTCGGTCGTGGCGCTGGCCGGGGTTCCCGGATCGGGCTCGGCCTGCGCCGGATTTTGGGCTGTCACATTGGTCGTCGGCGGACTGCCCGACTGGGCCGTGACAGCGGTGGGAACCATCACCGCGGCGGCCATGGCGATTGCCCATCCAAACAATTTCATCTTCACCCCGGTGAACAAATGGGATTGGAGGCACAGGCTCGTGCCGCCAATTCGCGCCTCTATAGGCGTGGCTTTCCGCTCCCTCAAGCGCATCTTCTCGGCCGGTGCCCGAAGCGGTTGAAGGGACGTCGCGCGCCGCCTATTGGGGGCGCGATGAGCATCACCGACGACGAGGTTCTTGGCGAGTTCCGCGCTTCCGAGGCGCTGCTCGAAGGGCATTTCATCTTGTCGTCGGGACGCCGCAGTCCGCGCTATCTGCAGTGCGCGCGGGTGCTGATGGATCCGGCGCGGGCCGAGCGGCTGGCTCGGGCGCTGGCTGATAATCTGCCGGCCGATATTCGCGATTCGATCGACGTCGTCGTTTCCCCGGCGATGGGCGGGGTCATCATCGGCCATGAAATGGGTCGCGCATTGGGCCGGCCGGCGATGTTCCTCGAGCGGCCCGACGGGGTTTTCGAGTTTCGCCGCGGCTTCGCGCTCGAGCCCGGTACCAAAGTGCTGATGGTCGAAGATGTCGTCACCACCGGCCTGTCATCGCGCGAGGCGATCGCAGCGGTGCGGGCGGCCGGCGGCGAGGTCATCGGCGAAGCCAGCCTGGTCGATCGGTCGAGCGGCGAGGCCGATCTCGGAGTACCCTACACCGCACTGATCCGTATCGATGTCCCCACCTACGACGAGGATTCGCTTCCGCCCGAGCTGGCTGCAATTCCGGCGGTCAAACCCGGAAGCCGCGCCGCAGCGTGACCCGCCGCCTCCGTCTCGGCGTCAACATCGATCATGTCGCGACCATCCGCAACGCGCGCGGCGGCGATTTCCCCGATCCGGTGCGCGCCGCGATTGCCGCCGCCGAGGCTGGCGCCGACGGCATCACCGCGCACCTCCGCGAAGACCGACGCCACATCACCGACCGCGATATCGACCGGCTGATGGCCGAGATCGATGTGCCGCTAAACCTGGAAATGGCGGCAACCGAAGAAATGCTTGGGATCGCTCTTCGCCACCGTCCCAACGCCGCCTGCATCGTTCCCGAAAAGCGCGAGGAGCGGACCACCGAGGGCGGGCTTGATGTGGCTGGTCAATATGAAGCGCTGCGTCCGTTTGTTGAGCGGCTCAGCGAAGTCGGGATCCGCGTTAGCTTGTTCATCGAACCGAGCACGGCGCAGGTCGATGCCGCCTTGCGCCTTGGCGCGCCGGTGGTCGAATATCACACCGGGCGCTACGCCCATTCATCCGGCGAGGAGCAGGTGGCGGAGGCCAAACGCATCGCCGATGCTGCCGCGCTCGCCGCCAAGAACGGCATCGAACCTCACGCCGGCCACGGCCTGACCTACGATAATGTCGCGCCGATCGCCGCAATCCCCCAGCTGGCCGAGCTCAACATCGGCCACTTTCTCGTCGGCGAGGCGATTTTCACCGGGCTGGGGGACAGCGTCCGCCGAATGCGCGCGCTGATGGATGACGCGCGGTGAAGCGGGCCGTTTTCGTCATCATCGCAACTTTCTCGTCACTCATTTGTGCGTGGATCACCTGGCTGCCGCTCAGCATCCTATTCGGGAAAATTCCGAATCCGCCGGCTCAGCAGATTGCAAGAATCGCCTTGGCTTTCAGCCTGCCTACGCTGCTGGTTAGTGCTACCATTATTCTAACAGCTGTTCGCTTCCGCGCTGATGGCAGAGGCTGGTTGGGTGCTGGTCTGTTGCTTATTGCTCCAATCGCGGCCTTGGCCACGCATTTTGCGGCGGTCGGATACATTCAGCCTTGATCATCGGGATCGGCAGCGACCTGTGCAATATTGAGCGCATCGCCAAGTCACTCGACCGCTGGGGCGACCGGTTCCTTGCCCGCTGCTTCACTGACGTCGAGCGCGCCAAGGCTGCGCGGCGGCCGTTCACCGCGGCGGGAACG
>JBDSRE010000078.1:0-5793 GCA_039929465.1 Sphingomicrobium sp.
CATGGAGGGGCTGTTTGCCCAGGCGCGCAAGGCCGGGATCGACATGGATGCGCTGGGCGAGCAATTGGCCGCGCGCAAGGCCGAGCTGACCGCGCAGTTCGAGGCCGATGGCGTGCCCACGCCCAAGTTGACGACCATGGCCCAGACGATCGTCGAATAGACCGATGGCCTTCACTCAGCTTGATCCGCCGATTCCTGTCTTTGTCACCGATCGAGGACCCGGATTGGCATTTGCAGTGATCGATTACGGGCCTGAATTTGACCTGCTGTGGGTGACCGGCATGGACGATGGTGGCGCAATCTGGTGCGTCCCAAATCCGCAGATGCGCCTGCAGCTAAACTGGTCGATGGGGCGGAGGAAAGGCACTAGGGTCAAAGCTGCATCGCTCGCAGCGGTACCAGAATAAGATCTGGCGGGAATCCGGTTGGATCTGGACAGTGCGTTAAACCTTCCTTGATTCCAGAAGGTCATAAGCTGTCTTTTGGCAGGGTTGGAAAGCAGCGTTATGGGGAGCCACGAACTTCTTGCCGAGGCTTCACGGTGTCGGATGCTATTTTCTGATATTAAAGAGGCGAGTGAGCGCGCCTTATTGGACAAAGTCGCTGGTGCTTTTGAGGAACTCGCTATTGCGCGCGCGCATTCGACAGACGCAGCCTGCCTCACTGTGGAAGTGGGTTACGAGCCGATAAATGGGCGGGAGTGGCGATGAAACGGCGCCTTCTATGGGGCGCCGCCTTCTTCGTTGTAATATTCTTGCTGATTATCGCGGTCGTTCACCGAGTAATCGGATAGCGAGTTGCTCAAAATTGAAGTTTGCATCTCAAATAAGCGTTCGCTTTTGCCTTTTGACTGCCCCTGACCCCACAGTACATCGAACAAAGTGCTGGGCGGCTGTGGCTGGCCGATTGCGAACTGTCCGGTATCAGTGGTGAAGCGGCAATTCCTGCCGTTCGCCAAGCGCCCTTGCGTTTTGGGATGGGTTACGCTCGATAACGCGCATGAAAGCCCGACATCATCCATTCGAACCTGCGCGCCTGGCAGCGCTGCGCGCCTATGATGTTCTCGATACGCCTCGAGAATCGGATTTCGACGAAATCGTAATGCTTGCCTCGCGGATCTGCGAAACTCCGATATCAGTCATTAATTTGATTGATGAGACGCGCCAATGGTTCAAGGCGGAAACCGGACTTGGGGTGCGAGAGACGCCGCTAGACACGTCCTTATGCGCCCATGTCATTCTGGAAGACGAGTTCGTCGAAATCCCCGATACGCTGGCCGACTCGAGGATGGCGGATAATCCTTTGTGCCTCGCGGACCCCGGGCTGCGCTTCTATGCCGGAGCGTTGCTCAAATCGAAGGGCGGCTATCCGATCGGCACGTTATGCGTGCTCGACAATCGGCCGCGGACGCTCAACCCATTGCAGCGCGAAACCTTACGAATCCTTGCTCATCAGGTGATGACACAGCTCGACTTGCGGGCGGTCATCGCCAACGAGACGGTGCTTCGAAGCGAAGTCGATCACCGGGTCAAGAACTCGCTGCAGGTAGTTGGCGCATTTGTTTCGCTTGAAAGAAGCGCGTCGGAGGACGATGAAACTCGTGTCTCGCTCGAGCGTGTCGAGCGGCAGATTAAGATCGTCGCCGCGCTTCACGAGCATCTTGGTATCGCCGGCAACGCAGAGCCGATCAAACTCGGGCCATATCTTGACCAAGCTGTGAGTCTCATCAATTCCACGCTCTCGGTCGATATCTCGGTCCAGGGCAGCTTCGAGAACATAGCGGTCACCCCGCGCGAGGCATCGATTGTGGCTACGATCGTTAACGAGCTTGCGGCGAACGCATCAAAGCATTCATTCATACTTTCGTCGGGAACGATTACCCTGACTGGCAAGCGCGTAGCTGAAGCTGGTTATCGGCTAGTGTGCAGCGATGACGCAGAGCCGCATGAGGTCGACATAGCCGACCCAAGCGGACGCGTCGGGCTGGGGCTCAAAATTCTCAGGGCATCAGTTCGCCAGCTCGGAGGGACAATGACAACGCACACTGATGAGGGCTATTCGACGCGGCTCGACTTCACCTTTTCCGGTGCCTAATCTACCTGTGGCTGTTTTTCGGCTCTTCGATCCTTGCCCTAACAATCCCGGGAAAACGGCTGTTCGGCTCGATCTAACCGAAAGCTGACCGACCGCATTCGGCAGCACACCGGAAAGAGCTCCCGCTCGTTTGCGATGGCCACGAATAGCCGCAAACTCCGACGGCGCTCGGCTACATCGCCCGGAATAACTTCCGGTTAAGGCCGACCTTGGCGCATACAGTGCCGCAGCTTCCCGGCTATCGAAAAAATGCCTTATCCCTTACGGTCCCATCCTCATGACCGAAGCATCACATGTTCTGATTTGCGACGATGACCCCTTGCTGCTCGACTTGCTGACGTTTCGCCTGAACGCCAAGGGTTTCCGCGTGGAAGTAGCGCGAGACGGTGCGGATGCTTGGGAAAGGCTGAAGGACAACCGGCCCGCCGCGGTGGTGCTGGATGTGATGATGCCGGTCGTCAATGGATTGGAAATTCTCCGCCGAGTTCGCGAGGCGCCGGAACTGGCCGACCTTCCGGTCATCATGCTGACAGCCAGAAAACAGGAGCGCGATATCGTGGGTGCACTCGATCTTGGCGCATCGGACTTTCTGTCCAAACCTTTCATTCCCGACCAACTTTTCGCCCGGCTCAACCGCCTAGTCGCGAAGGTTTGCCTATGAGCTTGACGCTGGCCCTTGTCTTGGCTGCCGCGCAATCACCTGCCGTCGTCGCCGCACCCTACGATCAAGCGGTCGCGGCCCGGCGCACCGGCGACATCCAGGCTGCTAACGATATTCTTCGCGGGCTTGTCGCCCGGGAGCCGGGCAATGCCGATGCCTGGGTTCAATATGGCTATGTGCTGCGCGCTTTGGGCCGGCCGGCCGAAGCGGCGGCGGCGTTCGGCAAGGCGTTGACGCTCGCCCCCGAATACAAGGATGCGAGTGACGGCCGGGCGCTTGTCCGCGCGGACGAATATGCGAACCCGCGTCTCGCGCTTGATTTCGACGCCGGCTACGCCTTCGTCGGCGGTGGCCAGCCCGACTGGCGCGAAGAAGCGGTTCAACTGCGCTTCCAGGCGAACCGCGGCCTCGCCGTCACCGGGCGGATCGAGGATTCGCACCGCTTCGGCCGCGACGATATCTATGGCGAGTTGCGGGTCGATGGCCGGGCGAGCGACGTCCTCCGGCTTTACGCGCTTGCCGGGGCGACGCCCAGTGCGGATTTTCGTCCCCAGCTACAGATTGGCGGCGGAGGCTCGGCGCGACTGCTGTCGGGGCCAAACCCCACATTGGTCACCGCCGATGTCCGCTGGGCCCGCTACCGGGCAGGACGGCTGTCGACGATCAATCCGGGGATTGAGCAATATCTTTCGGGCGGTCGGGTATGGCTGACCGCGCGTTGGATCAATGTCTTCGCCGATGGTCGCCATCTCGGCGGCTGGCTAGGCAGGGGTGATTTCCAACTCAGCCCGAGCGTGCGGCTATTTGGCGGAGCCGCCAATGCCGCCGATCTCGAACAAGGGCTGGCGATCCGTACGCGCAGCGTGTTCGGGGGAACCGTCCTCGACCTTGGCAGCCGCTATGTGGTTCGGCTGACCGCAGCCCGAGACTCGCCCGATGTTGGACCAAGACGAACCCAATTCAACATCGGACTTGGCCTGCGTTTCAGATGAGACTCGCCGACCTATGGTATATCTCGCTGGCGCTCTCCTTATTCTCGCTGCTGATCATGGCCGGGTTGATCATCACCCGGTTCTTCGTCGAGCGCCACAAGCGCAAGGTAGCGCTCGAACGATCGCGGATCATGCCGTTGCTGCTCGACCATTCGAGCGATCCTTCGGCACTCTCGGAGCGGGCATTGTCCAAAGGCCTGCTCGCCGATTTAACGGTCGAGTTGGTCCAGCTTGTTCGGGGTGAAGACCGTGACCGTTTTGTTGACGCCGCAACTTGCGGAGGCGTGACCGCAACATTGGTCAGGCGCTTGACGCGGGGTTCCGCGCGGGCTCGCGCCACCGCGGCCGAGGCTCTTGCCCATTTCCGCGGTAGCGATTCCACAGCTGCACTCCATGCTGCGCTCAGCGACCGCAATTGCGAAGTCCGCATGGCGGCCGCGCTTGCACTTGCCGAGACCGGGCGCGAACCGCCGATCGAAGTGCTAATTGAGCGGCTTGGCCTTGGCTCAATGCAAATATCCTTGTTGGTGACCAATCTGTTCCAAAAGATCGCCGAGCGCGACCCCGCCCAAATCGAAGCCCTAATCACTGACAACGATGTCACCATCAATGTAAAATCGGCCGCCGTCGATGCCCTCACCTCGATCCGAGGATTCGCGCTCGCGCCGGTCGTGAACGCTCTTGTCATGGAACTCGATCCCGACAGCCCCGAATTACCGAAGCTGATTCGTGCGCTCGGCCTGTTCCAGCATCCTGCCGGAATTCCGGGCGTCTCGTTTCATCTCGACTCGCGCTTTGGATGGGTTCGTGCCGCGGCGGCCGAGGCGGCGGGACGAATCGGAATGATGGAATCCAGCTCGAAGCTGGCAGCGATGCTTGGCGATATAGACTGGTGGGTGCGGTTCCGGTCCGGCGAAGCGCTCGCTCGGCTCGGCCAGAGCGGAATCGCCCGGCTCCGGGAAGCGAGCCGCAGGGGAATCGAGCCAGCCCGTTCGGCGGCTCGGCTGACCCTTGCCGAACTTGGGATTGAACGGTGATCGAATGGCAACCCTGGCTGATCTACAGCGCAGGCACGATCGCGTTGGTGGTAATTGGCGTCGGTCTGATCCAAATCCTTTTCTATATTATCCAGCTGGGGTTCGCGGCTGCATCGCTGGCCCAGCGCCCGCCGGTGTCGTCGCCCTCGCTCCTATGGCAGCGTTATAGCGAGCGAGCGCTGCCGATCGCGGTCCTCGCCCCAGCCTATAACGAGGAAGTGACCATCGTCGAAAGCGTGACATCGCTGCTCGCGCTTCACTACCCGGAATTCGAAGTGATCGTAATTAACGACGGGTCGGACGACAGAACACTTCGGCGGTTGATCGACCATTTCGAACTTAAATCGGTTGAGCGCTATCATGATCTTACCGTTAAACATGCCCCAATTCGCGGCCTCTACGCGAGCCCTCGGATCCCTTCCCTGCTGGTCGTGGACAAGGAAAATGGTGGCAAGTCGGACGCCTTAAATGCGGGAATCAACGTGGCCCGGGCGCCGCTATTCTGTTCGATCGACGCTGATTCAATTCTCGAATCCGATGCGTTGCTCCGGGCCGTTCGCCCGTTTCTCGAGAAACCGGACGAAGTCATCGCGGTCGGCGGAACCATCCGCCTCGCCAACGGCAGCCGGATAGAGTCGGGCCGAGTGATCGACGTCCGCTTACCCCGCAACTTCCTCGCGCTGGTTCAGATCGTTGAATATCTGCGCGCATTCCTGATGACCCGACTCGCGCTTAGCAGGATGCAGGCGCTGACTGTGATTTCCGGCGCCTTCGGTCTGTTTCGCCGGCGCCTCGCGCTGGAAGTCGGCGGATACAGCCACGGCACGGTCGGCGAAGACATGGAACTGGTGATCAAGCTGCACCGCCACATGCGGCTTCAGAAAAAACCCTATCGCATCGAATTCATCCCCGAACCGGTGTGCTGGACCGAGGCGCCCGAAAACCTCACCATCCTAGGCCGCCAACGCGCCCGATGGCAGCGCGGTGCGCTGGAAACTTTCGCCAAGCA
>JBDSRE010000079.1:0-3019 GCA_039929465.1 Sphingomicrobium sp.
AAGCGCCACCACCAGGAATCGGGACCGGCGCAAAAGCAGGTCCGCGATGTCGTCGTGCCGGAATCGATCACCGTCCAGGAACTCGCCATCCGGATGAAGGAACGTGGCGGCGACCTGGTCAAGGCGTTGTTCAAAATGGGCATGCCGGTAGCGGTCACCGATTCCATCGACCAGGATACCGCCGAATTGCTGGTCACCGAGTTCGGCCACGCCATCAAGCGTGTCAGCGACAGCGATATCGACATCGATACGTCAGTCGATGTCGATGCCCCGGACACGCTTCAGGCGCGGTCTCCGGTGGTCACGATCATGGGCCATGTCGACCATGGCAAGACCTCGCTACTCGACGCCATCCGCGGCGCCGACGTAGTATCGGGCGAAGCCGGCGGGATCACTCAGCATATCGGTGCCCACCAGGTCGCATTGCCCGACGAGTCGAAGGTCACCTTCCTCGACACGCCAGGCCATGAAGCCTTCAGCGAAATGCGCGCGCGTGGCGCCAATGTCACTGATATCGTCATCCTCGTGGTTGCTGCCGACGACGGGCTGAAACCGCAGACGATTGAGGCGATCAACCATACCAAGGCTGCGGGCGTGCCGCTGATCATCGCGATCAACAAGATCGACAAGCCCGATTCCAAGCCGCAAAAAGTGCGCGAGGAGCTCCTCCAGCACGAAATCATCGTCGAAGATTTGGGCGGCGAGGTCCAGGATGTCGAAGTGTCGGCCCTCAAGAAGACCAACCTCGATAAACTGCTCGAGGCGATCAAGCTGCAGGCCGAAATCCTCGAACTCAAGGCCAATCCCGACCGCTTGGCGGAGGGCACGGTGATCGAGGCCAGGCTCGACAAGGGCCGCGGTCCGTTGGCGACTGTGCTGGTCCAGCGCGGAACGCTCAATGTCGGCGACGTGATTGTCGTCGGCGCCGCCTCGGGCAAGGTCCGGGCGATGCTCAACGACAAGGGCGAACAGGTCAAGCAGGCGGGGCCGTCGGTCCCGGTCGAAGTGCTCGGCCTCGGCGCGGTCCCGTCGGCCGGAGATCGACTGACCGTGGTCGAGAACGAGGCGCGGGCGCGCGAAGTCGGTTCCTATCGCCAGAGCGTGCTCGACAAACAGCGCACGACCACCGCACCGCTCAGCGTCGAAAACATGTTCGCCAATCACGCCTCGGAAATCAAGGAACTGGCGCTGGTCATCAAGGCCGACGTCCAGGGATCGACCGAAGCGATCGTCAGTGCCTTGAACAAGCTTTCGACCGACGAGATCCGAGTGCGAATCCTCCATTCGGGTGTCGGTGCGATTACCGAGAGCGATGTCACGCTCGCGTCCTCGACCGGGGCCCCGATCATCGGCTTCAACGTCCGCCCCAATGCCAAGGCGCGCGACGTCGCCAAACGCGACCGGGTCGAGTTCCGCTATTATGACGTGATCTATCACCTGACCGATTGGGTAAAGGGGGCGATGGCCGGCGAGCTTGGGCCGGAGATCATCGAAACTGTCGTCGGCCGCGCCGAAGTCAAGGAAGTCTTCCCAGCAGGCAAGAAGGACAAGGCCGCCGGCCTGCTGGTCCTCGAAGGCACCATCCGCAAGGGCTTCAACGCGCGTCTTACCCGCGACGATGTCATCGTCTCCAAGACCACGATCGCCTCGCTGCGCCGGTTCAAGGACGATGTCGCCGAAGTCCGCGCTGGAATGGAGTGCGGCGCGATGCTCGAGGATACCAACGACATCAAGCCGGGCGACAACCTCGAACTGTTTGAAATCGAGGAACGCGAACGGACGCTGTAGGCGATGCGCAAGACCGAAACTGCCGAGGGCCGCTCGGTTCGCCTGCTCCGTGTCGGCGAGCAGGTGCGCCACGTGCTGAGCGAACTGCTGCTGCGCGGTGAAGTCCATGACGAGACGCTGGCGAGCCACCTGGTCAGCGTCACCGAGGTCCGCATGTCCCCCGACTTGCGCCACGCAATCGCGTTCGTGAAGCCGCTGCTCGGACAGGACGAGGAGATCGTGCTCAAGGCGCTTCGTACCCACACCGCGTTCTTTCAGCGCGAAGTGGCCAGTCGGGTACGAACCAAATATGCGGCGAAGATCAAGTTCCTTGCCGACGAAAGCTTTGACGAAGGCGGGCACATCGACCGGCTGTCGCGCAGCGATCATGTCGCACGCGATCTGGGCGACGCTCCACCTAGCGAGTGATTCACGGCTGGATCATTCTCGACAAGCCTCTGGGCATGGGATCGACCCAGGCGGTGGGCGCGATCAAGCGGCTATTGCGCGAGGCCGACGAACCCAAGACCAAGGTCGGTCACGGCGGCACCCTCGATCCGCTTGCAAGCGGAGTCCTGCCGATCGCGCTGGGTGAAGCGACCAAGCTCGCCGGGCGAATGCTCGACGCGACCAAGGAGTATGCGTTCACCGTGGCGTTTGGGGCGCAGACCGACACCCTCGATGGCGAAGGCAAGGTCATCGCCACCAGCGACATCCGCCCGACCCTGGCCCAGATCGAAGCCGTCCTGCCCCGCTTCACCGGACCGATCCAACAGATCCCTCCAGCCTATTCGGCGCTTAAGATCGACGGCAAACCAGCTTATGCCCGCGCCCGCGCCGGCGAAGCGGTGGAGATGAAGCCGCGTGAAGTGATCGTTACCGAAATCAAGATCGTGAAGAAGGGGGAAGGATTCAAGAACAGCGCCGCCCCGCTCCCCCCGCCAGGGGGAGAAGGTCGGGATGAGGGCTCTTCCATGCTTGGCGAAATCACCCTCACCGCTACCGTCTCCAAGGGCACGTATATCCGCAGTCTCGCCCGCGACATTGCCCGGGCGCTTGGCACGGTCGGGCAAGTCTCAATGCTCCGCCGCACCCGCGCCGGGCCGTTCGCGCTCGACCAAGCGCAAAAGCTGGACTTTCTCGAACAATCAGCTAAGGCGCGCCAACTGACGAGGATGGTATTGCCGCTCCGAGCGGCGCTGGACGACATCCCGGCCCTCCCCGTCACCCCCGATCAGGCCCGTCTGCTCCG
>JBDSRE010000080.1:0-21534 GCA_039929465.1 Sphingomicrobium sp.
GCGATCAGATCGCCGACGATATTATTTGAATTGCGGATTAGTGGCGAAAATGCCGAACGCCGGTGAACAGCATCGCCAGACCGGCGTCATCGGCCGCTGCGATCACTTCCTCGTCGCGGATCGATCCGCCCGGTTGAATGACTGCCGTCGCGCCTGCCTCGGCGGCGGTCAAAAGCCCGTCCGCGAAGGGGAAGAAGGCGTCCGAGGCGACCGCTGAACCGATTGTGCGCGGCTTCGGCCAAGCGTTCGTCTGCGCGGCCTCAATGGCTTTCGCGGCAGCGATCCGGGCGCTGTCGCGGCGGTTCATCTGGCCCGCGCCAATGCCCGCGGTGACCCCGTCTTTGGCGTAGACGACGGCGTTCGATTTGACGTGTTTGGCAATGGTCCAGGCAAACAGACAATCCGCCAGCTCCTGTTCGCTAGGCTGGCGTTTGGTCACGCATTTGAGCTGATCGCGGTTAACCCGGACCTTGTCGCGGTCCTGGACGAGTAAGCCCCCGGCGATCACGCTGAGCATTTGCCCGCCGCGCGCCGGATCGGGCAGTTCCCCGGTCAGAAGCAGGCGCAAATTCTTCTTCGTGGCGAAGATCGCGCGCGCTGCTTCGTCGGCGTCGGGGGCAACCACGACCTCGGTGAAAATGGCTGTGATAGCGTGCGCGGTTGCAGCGTCGAGCGGGCGGTTGACGGCGACGATTCCACCGAACGCCGACACGCTGTCGCAGGCGAGCGCCTCGGTCCACGCCTCGACCAGCGAACCACGCTGTGCGACCCCGCACGGATTGGCGTGCTTGACGATTACCACCGCGGGATCGCCATCGCGGAACTCGGCGACGAGGTCGAGCGCAGCGCTGGCGTCGTTGAGATTATTGTAGCTGAGTTCCTTGCCCTGGATTTGCTCGGCCAAAGCAATTCCGGTCGTTTTCGGACCGACTGGGAGATAAAGCGCGGCGCGCTGGTGCGGGTTCTCGCCATAGCGGAGCTCGGACTTCAACCGGCTCGAGAAAGTCCAGCTTTCTGGCCAGCGCTGCTGCTGATCGCCAAACGCGAACCACTGGGAAATGGTCGAATCATATTCGGCGGTCAGCGCGAAGGCCCTGGCCGCCATGCGCTTGCGGAAATCGAGTGAGGTGGCACCGCCGTTGGAATCGAGCTCGGCCAACAGCTCGGCATAGTCGGCGGGGTCGGTGACGACCGCGACATAAGCGTGGTTCTTGGCCGCCGAGCGGATCATCGAAGGCCCGCCGATGTCGATATTTTCGATAATAGTGTCGCGGTTTGCCCCCTTCATCAGCGTGTCGAGGAACGGGTAGAGATTGACGACCACGAGGTCGATCGGGGCGATAGAGTGATCCGTCATCGCCGCGACATGGTCGGGATTGTCGCGCACACCCAGGAGCCCGCCATGGACCTTGGGATGGAGCGTCTTGACCCGCCCATCCATTATCTCGGGAAAGTCGGTGAGGTCGGAGATATCGCGCACCTCGGCGCCCAATTCGCGCAGCTTCGTTGCCGTGCCGCCGGTTGAGACGAGCTCGATTCCATGACGGTTAAAGCTCGTGGCAAGCGCATCCAGCCCGGTCTTGTCGGACAAAGACATGAGTGCCCTGGTGACGGGGACGAGATCGGTCACGGTAATCCTTCCGTTACGGTCAACTGGTGCGGCGGAACTGCCAGCCGATTTCGCCGCCGAGCGACGAGATTTCGCCGATCACTGCCAATTGGCTTGTCCGCTGGGGCCGGCCGCGGCCGTCGATCCACAAACTTTCCTCGATCGTCAACTCGGCACCGCGGCAGCGGAAATTCCACGGCGGCGCCCTCTTCGAGCGGAGGATCGCGCCCATGCCGTCGGCGGTCGGCGTGACCTCGATCCCCGGGGCGAGGTGAAACCGCACCGCATAATTCGCCGTCGCGCGGATTTTCTTCCGGCCCTTGGCGATCAACTGGTCAGCGCCGCGTACTTCCTTGCCGTCATTGCCAAGCATCAGACTGCGCTTGTGAACCAGGCCGAAACTTTTGACATAGCCGTCATGGGCGGCCTCGAGCCGGCTCGCGTCGTTATCCTCGCTGCGCTCGATGGTGACATCTTCGACCCCGCGTCCAAGCGACCCGTCGGCGAGGATCGCGGTCGAATTGCTGTCGTCGAGCACCAAGGTCGAATGGGCCGCGGTCGAGCGCAATCCTGACACGAGTTCGGGAGGAAGATCGGTCGGAAAAGTACTCGCCCCGCCACAATTGACCACCAGCCGCTGGCTCCCATCCGACAGCTCGAACGCGAGGGTCGAGGCCGAACCGTCAGGGGACATTTTTGGCGGCGGTGGCGGCGCGGCATCGAGGACGATGATCGTTCCAAGCGCGGACATTCGCTGATAGCCCCAGCCGCGGGCCTGGCGCAGCGGCCGGGCGCGCAACCCGCATCCTTCGATCAGCGCATTGAGGCGCACTGCGTCCCCGGGATTACCGCTTTGCCAGCTCGACAAGGCGCCGTCGCCCATGGTCACGCCGTGAAGTGCCGCAAGCGCCGCCGCCGACGCGGTCTCTAGGGCATCGGGCATAATCTGCTTGGCCGCCGCGTAGCAGGAACGAAGCAGCCCGAGCCGATCGACCAGCAACGACTGCTCGATCGGCGAACGGCTGATCAACCCGCCGTCGTCATACTGGGCCGAACCGAGCGCCCGCGATAATCCCGCTTCGCCGCGCGCAAGGCGTGGCACGCCGCCCTGAATGACCAGCCCCGCAGCGACCACTCCGCACCAAGCGGTGACTCGCTTCAAGCCCGCTGGCGCCTTGTCCGCGCAGCCGTCGAGATGGCGGGCGCCGCGCGCCATGGTGTTGAGCAGGGCCGAGCGATAACCGGTATCGCTGCTCGACAATATGTAGGGCGCATAGGCTGACCAATAGAGCAGCCGTTCGCCCCACAAATGCGGCGCCCAGGCGGGGTCGGGCCTGGTGCCGTGGGCGATCAACCAACGTCCGGCAAGTGCCTCGCACAGCGTTGCTCCCTTGTCGCGGGAAGCGGCGGCGGCGAGATCCCGAAGCCAGGAAAAGCCTTCAAGGTAATCGCCGATCGCCGGTCCGAGCTGGCGGGTGAACACGGCTTCGTCGGCAAGATCGACTGCGCTGGAACCAAGCACCAATCGCCCCGCGAGCAGCGCTTCGCCGCGCTTGCGGTCGCCATGAACATGGTCGCGGGGAACCGCCACCAGTTTGAGCGGCTGGCGCGAATTTCTTAGCCGCGAAAGGAGCGAACCACGGGCAAGTTTGCGGACGGCATCGCGTGCATCCGCCGTTCGACTTCGCGTCATCCGCCTCCCCTGAGGGCGCGGATATTGGCTTCGTATTGGCTCGGCCCGCCCTTGAACGCGGCGGTTCCGGCAACCAGCACGTTGGCGCCCGCATCAATCGCTTGGCGAGCAGTGGCGGGATCGATTCCCCCGTCGACTTCAAGTCTTATGTCGAGGTCGTGCTTGGCGATCTGCTTGGCCACCGCTTCGATCTTGCGCAGCTGGCCGGCGATGAACTTCTGACCGCCGAACCCGGGATTGACGCTCATCACCAGCACCAGGTCGATTTCCTCGAGCACATAATCGAGCATCTTGGCCGGAGTCGCCGGGTTGAGCGACACGCCGGCTTTCTTGCCCAGACCCTTAATGCGTTGAATCGAGCGGTGGAGGTGCGGCCCGGCTTCCGGATGGACGGTAATGATGTCCGCCCCCGCTTCGGCGAAGGCGTCGAGGAAATGATCGACCGGGCTGATCATCAGATGGACGTCGAACGGCTTTGCCGAATGCGGCCGAAGCGCCTTCACTACGCCCGGGCCGATCGTCAGATTGGGCACGAAATGCCCGTCCATGACGTCGATGTGGATCCAGTCGGCGCCGGCCTCGTCGATTGCGCGCACTTCCTCGCCGAGCCGGGCGAAGTCGGCCGAAAGGATCGACGGCGAGATGAGGAGTGGAGCCATGCGACCGATTAGCCGGGTTCAGGCGGTGCGGACAAGGCGCGCGATGAAGAAGCCATCGAGCCCGCCCTCGGTTTCGAACAGGCCGGGGACGATGCGCACCCATCCTTCGCTCGCGACGGGGACGAAATCGGGCAGTTCACCGGGCCTCGGCGGATCAATTCGGAAACCGGGAACGCGATTGAGGAAGGCGGTGATCGCGTCCTCGCCCTCGGCACGTTCGAGCGAGCAGACCGCATAGACGAGGGTTCCGCCAGGCTCGAGCCAACGCGCACAGCGGTCGAGCAGCCGCGACTGGAGCTGGACCGATTGACCGATGATCGCCGGGCGCGCCCGATACAGCACTTCGGGGTGGCGGCGAAAGGTCCCGGTGGCCGAGCAGGGCGAATCGAGCAGGATTGCCGCTGGCGGGAACTCGGGCTTCCACAGCAACGCATCGCCGGTGACCAACCTGGACCTAAGTTCGGTCCGCTGGAGATTCTCGGCCAGCCGCTCGAGCCGATCCCCGGCCATATCGACGGCAATGACATCATGACCAGCGGCGGCAAGCTGCATGGTCTTGCCGCCGGGCGCAGCGCACAGGTCGATCACTGCGCCGGCTCCGGCAGGGACCAGCCGCGCGGGGAGCGAAGCCGCGAGATCCTGAACCCACCAGCGACCTTCGCCATAGCCTGGCAGATCGGCGACATTGCCGCTGTCGATCCGCACCGAGCGTACCGCCAGATGCTTGCCGCCGGCTTGCTCGGCGAATGCGCAAGCGGCACCGTCGTCCGCGAAACTGAGGTCGAGCGCTGGGCGGCTGGCGATCTGGCGGCGGGAGGCTGCGACCATGTCCGCGCCCCATTGCTCGGCCCAGCGCGATTCGACCGCGGACGGCAGGCGCGGCGGATTGAGATCAGGAATTTCGCCACGCAGCAGTGTGCCGAGGACCCCGTGAACCAGCCGCCGCGGACCTCCTTCGACTTGCGGCAAGGCGGTTGCGACCACTGCATGATCGGGGGTGCCGAGGCCGATCTTTTGGGCGAGCGCGATGCGGAGCACCATTCGCGCCTTCGAATCATCGGGAAGTGGGCGCTGGGTGGCACTGTCGATCCACGCATCGAGGTCGGGGAGACGGCGCAGGGTCTCACCGGCGATCGCCACCGCAAGCGCCTGATCCGCCGGTGCAAGCTTGGCCGCACCTCCCGCCACGAATGCCGCCGAAGCCGCCAGCGTCTGCCCGCGGCGGAGCACCGAATCGAGCATTCGAAGCGCGGCCTGGCGCGCGCCGAAGCCTTCAACCCTTGGATTCGGCACGGCGCTGCTCCATCTGCGGTTTATGCCCCGCCCAGCCAACGCCAAGCCGCCCGCCTATCTCAACAAATCGCCGCCGGTGCCCGCGCCACAGCCGATCGACACGACCGAAGCGCCGGCCGGCGAGGAGCACAAGCTCGACCCGACCCGCTACGGCGATTGGGAAAAGAAGGGCATTGCGGTCGATTTCTAAAGGCCCTCGGTCCGGAGCGGCCGGGTAAGCAGCTCCTCGAGCATCCGATCGACGCTTGCGCGGCCCGCGAGCACCGCCGCGACGGCATCGACGATCGGCATTTCCACACCAAGATCGCGGGCGCATTTGGCGAGCACCGGGGCGGTTGCTGCGCCTTCCGCAATGGTCCGTCGGTCGGCCAGCAATTCAGTTGCAGGACGACCCTCGCCAAGCCCCTTCCCGAGTGAGAAGTTGCGCGAGCTTGCCGACGAGCAAGTGAGAACCAGATCGCCCAGTCCGGCAAGTCCGGCAAGCGTTTCGCGCCGCGCCCCGAGCGCCACCCCGAAGCGAGTCATTTCGGCAAAGCCGCGGGCGATCAGCGCTGCGCGGGCATTCTCACCGAGGCCCTTGCCAGCGACGATCCCGCAGGCGATGGCGAGGACGTTCTTGACCGCGCCGCCGACCTCCGCACCGACAACATCGTCGCTGGCATAGATGCGGAAGGCGGGCTGAGCGATACGTTCCCGCAATGCGGCACCGACCGTGCTCTCGGCGCAGGCCAGAGTCACTGCGGTCGGCAAGCCCGCAGCGACCTCATGGGCGAAGGTCGGGCCCGACAAGACCGCGATCGGTGACGTCGGGCACACGTCATAGGCGACGTCGTGAAGCAGTTTTCCGCTTCCTTCCTCGATCCCTTTCGAGCACAGGATGAGCGGCATATTCGGACACGGGCTGCGCTCAAGGGTGGCGCGCATGTGCTGGGCCGGGGTCACCACCAACCACGCATCGGCGCTCGCGAGTTCGGAGAAATTGCTGGTGGCGCGGATCGACGGGGACAGTTTGAGACCTTTGAGAAAGACCGGATTTTCGTGGATTCGGTTGATCGCCGCGACGACTTCCTCCTCAAGCGCCCACAGCAACGTCTCGCGCCCGCCAGACGCAGCAACCTGCGCCAATGCGGTTCCCCACGCGCCGCCGCCGACGATCGCGAGCTTGTCGATGGTCATGCCTTTACCCCAGCACCGCGCACTGTGACCGCGCGCTCATCGAGCGGCCAGCGCGCCCGCGCCGGTGCGTCGAGCAGATCGATTAGCCCGGCGCCAAGACGCTCCGCGCCCGCCCAGGCGATCATCGCCGCATTGTCGGTACACAGCCACGGCGGCGGAACCGCGAAGCCCCGCCCTTCGCGCGCCGCGAGGTCGGCCAGCGCGACACGGACCGCGCGATTAGCCGCGACTCCCCCCGCGACGACCAGCGTCGGGGCGTCGCACTGTCGCAACGCGAGCCGGGTTCGGTCGACCAGGCAATCGATTACCGCCTGCTGGAAGCTGGCAGCGATGTCTTCGGGCTGGTGCTGGCCCGAAGCGGCGGCGCGCTGCACCGCACTCTTGAGGCCAGCAAAGGAAAAATGCGGCTCGCCCGAACCGACCATCGGGCGGGGCAAAGGCACTGCGGCTGGCTCGCCGTCCCTGGCCAGGCGCTCAATTGCCGGTCCGCCGGGATACTCGAGTCCGAGGATCTTGGCCGCTTTATCGAAGGCCTCGCCGGCAGCATCGTCGATGGTCGTCGCCAATCGCCGATACTCGCCGACCCCCCGCACCTGAAGCAATTGGCAGTGCCCGCCCGAGACCAGCAGCAGAACATAGGGGAAGCCGAGATCAGGATCGACCAGGCGCGGCGACAGCGCATGACCTTCTAGATGATTGATCGCGATCAGAGGCTTGCCGGCGGCGAGCGCGATGCCCTTGCCCGCGAGCAGCGCTACCATCACCCCGCCAATAAGGCCCGGACCGGCGGTCGCTGCAACCGCGTCGATGTCGCCGATTGCGACACCGGCGTCATCAAGTACCGAACGGATCAATCCTGGGAGAATTTCGACGTGCGCTCGGGCGGCAATTTCGGGGACAACGCCGCCATAGGGGCGGTGCGCCTCGTTCTGGCCGACCACCGCCTGGGCAAGCACCTGACGGTCGCTGGTGACAAGCGCCGCAGCGCTGTCGTCGCACGAGGATTCAAGGCCGAGGATGAGCGTCATCGATGCGCCGCCCTTTGCCTGATCCTGCCCCGATGCACTAGTGGGGCGGGATGGATCGCACGCTCAGGCTCGGCACCCGCGGATCGCCGCTCGCGCTCGCCCAGGCGCATCAGGCGGCGGCGGCGATTTGTGCTGTTCACGGATGGGAGGCGTCGGCAATCGTCATCGTTCCGGTCGTCACCACTGGCGACGTCATCCAAGACCGGCCGCTGGCCGAAATCGGCGGCAAGGCGCTGTGGACCAAGGAGCTCGACCGCGCGCTCGCGGGCGGCGCGGTCGATTGCTGCGTTCATTCAATGAAGGATGTCGAGAGCGAGCGGCCCGACTCCTTCCGAATCGCCGCGCTCCTCCCCCGTGCCGACGTCCGCGACCGTCTGATCGGCGCGCATTCAATCCAGTCCCTACGCCCCGGCGCGGTGGTTGGCACTTCCTCCCCGCGCCGCGCGGCACAGCTGCTCCGGCTCCGGCCCGATCTGCAGATTGAGCCGTTCCGAGGCAATGTTCAAACCCGCATCGGCAAGGTCGAAGCGGGCGAGGTCGACGCCACGCTGCTCGCCGCCGCCGGGCTCGATCGGCTGGGGTTGGTAGTCGGCGCTGCAATCCCGGTGAGCATAATCCTGCCGGCTTCGGGACAGGCGGCGATTGGGATTGAGTGCCGCGGCGAGGATAAGGCGTTAGTCGCGCTGCTCGGTGCCGCGAGCCACCAGCCGAGCCATGAAAGCGTCAGCGCCGAGCGCGCCTTCACCCGGACGCTCGGCGGCACCTGCGCTTCGCCGATCGCTGCGCTCGCCCAAATCGAGCGCGGCGAGCTGATCCTGCGCTGCGCCATCTACAGCGCCGATGGCCTCGAGTGCGTCGCCGACGAAGCCCGAATCACTCCCGGCGACGACCATATCCCCGAAGAATTGGCGCGCTCGATGCTCGCCCGAGCGCCGCAATCGATCGCTAGGTTGTTCGTGGAATCGTGAGACGGCTCGCCATACTCCGTCCTGAGCCGGGTGCGTCGGCAACGCTTGAGCGCGCGCTCGGCTTGGGTTTCGACGCAATCTCTTTGCCCTTGTTCGAAATCGCCGCGCTCGAGTGGAATGCGCCCGATGGCGGCGGATTTGACGGATTGCTGCTGACGAGCGCCAACGCCGTTCGCCATGGCGGCGAGGGGCTTCGAGCACTGCGCGGCTTGCCGGTCTATGCGGTTGGTGAGGCGACCGAGGCCGAAGCGCGCGCGGCGGGTTTCGGCATCGCCGCGACCGGCGGCGAAGGCGCCGAGCGCCTGCTCGGATCGATCGACCCGGCGCTTCGCCTGCTCCACGTTTGCGGTCGCCACCGAATCGAGCTCGAGGCGGCGCAGACGATCACTCCCATCGCCGTCTATCAATCGCGGGCCATAACCGGCGTTGACCCTGGTCCGCTCGAGGGCTGCGTCGTTCTTCTACACTCCCCCCGAGCGGCGCACCGTTTGGCCGAACTTGCCCTAAACCATTCGACCATTGCCATCGCTGCGATCAGCCCGGCTGCTGCTGAAGCCGCTGGTCCAGGCTGGGCATCAATCGACGCTTCCGACGCGCCGAATGATCAAGCCCTTCTGGCACTCGCCGCGCGGCTGTGCAAAAACGCTCGGCAATGAACGCAACTGCCAATCGAACGCGCCTAAGCTGGAGCGCCCGACTGCTTATCGGGCTGCTGCTGCTGATTGCTGGAGCCGGTGCAATGGCCTGGGCGATGGCCCATTATCCGCCAATGGCGCGTATCCTTGGCGTTGCCACACCGCCCACGTCCACTCCGGCGCGACGCTTGGCCCCTGTGCCCGCACCGGCCGCGACCGCGACGCCGACCCCGGCCCGAACCGAGCGCCAGATCGCCAATGTCGAGAAGCGCGTTGCAAGGGCCGAAAATTTGAGCGAGCACGCTGCCGGTTCGGCCGGCCGTGCCGACGCTTTGGTGGTCGCCTTCGCCGCGCGCCGAGCGATCGATCGCGGGGTCGCGCTCGGGTATCTTGAGAATTTGTTGGTCCAGCGCTTCGGCCAACGCCACCGGGCCGCAGTTGCGACGGTCATCACCGCGGCTCGCGCGCCACTCCGCCTTGGCGACCTCACCGCCCAATATGAAGCGCTCGGGCCAATGCTCCGACGCGGTGGCGCGAAGGAGGGCTGGTGGTCGAGCGTCTCGCGCGAATTGGGTTCGCTGGTCGAGGTCCACAGCGCCGAACGCCCGTCGACCGACCTCGACTCACGCTACCAGCGCGCGTTCCAGCATTTGTCGATGGGCAATGCCGATTTGGCGCTGGCCGAGACCATGCGCATGCCCGGCGCAGCCAATGCCAAGCCGTGGATCAGGCAGGCCCGCCACTATGTCGCCACCCAGCGGGCACTCGACGAGATCGAATCCGCGGCGCTGCTTGGTGGGGGCAGCTGACCCGGCGAATTTGCCCAGGCCGGGCTTGGCAAATGTGCCCGTCAATGCGACTCTGGCGCATCCGGCACAGCGGGGGTTCAGCAGTCCCCTCGTAAGCAGCGGTCGTACCAAGAGATTTCCGGAAAGTGGCATCATGACGTCACAAATACAGAAAATTGGCCTTGCCGGCAGCGGCATCGCCTTGGCGATGGCTGGCGCGGCAATCGCCCGGGCACAAGGCACCGACGCCCCACCATTCGATTCCAGCGTCACCCCGGCGGTGCCCCAAGCAGTCAGACCGATCACCGCTCCGGCCTATCTTCGCGGCCGAATCAGCGACCTCGGCAAAGGATTCAACGGCCGCGTCGGCATTGCCGTGCGCGCGGTCGACGGCGGCTGGAGCGCGACCTGGAAAGCGGACGAGCTTTATCCGCAACAGAGCGTGAGCAAATTATGGGTCGCGATCACCGCGCTCGACGCCGCCGATAGGGGCCGGGTGAAGATGGCCGACACGGTCACCATGTCGCGCGCGGACCTCACCGTATTCCACCAGCCGATCGCTGCTAAAATTCTCGGAGGTCAATACACCACCTCGCTCGACGATTTGCTTCTGAAGGCGATCACTACCAGCGACAATACCGCCAATGACAAGTTGATGCGGGTCGTCGGCGGGGCCGAAGCGGTGCGCCGGATGATCGCCGCCAAGAAGCTTGGTTCGATCCGTTTCTACGACGGCGAAACGGCGCTCCAAAGCAGGATCGCGGGGCTGATATGGAGCCCGAGATTTTCGATCGGAGGCGCGTTCTGGGAAGCGCGAAGCGCGCTGCCCCTGTCGCTGCGCAAGGCGGCATTCGACCGGTATGTCGCCGATCCCTATGACGGGGCGTCGCCGGCGGCGATCGTCGCTGCTTTGGCGCGGCTCGAGCGCGGCGAATTGCTGTCGCCCGAATCGACCCGCCGACTGCTCCAGGTGATGGCCAATACCAAGACCGGCGCGAATCGCCTGAAAGGCGGACTCCGGCCGGGCTGGACACTCAACCACAAGACCGGCACCGGGCAGGAGCTGGGCGGGCTCCAGGCGGGATATAACGACATCGGGATTCTGACCGCGCCCGATGGCAAAAGCTATTCGGTGGCAGTGATGATCAAGCTTACCCGCATGCCCTTGCCGGTGCGCATGACATTAATGAACAATGTCGTCCGTTCAGTCATCGCCCAGCACGACATGAGTTACGCGCCGGCGCCGCTTTAAAACGCCTGCTTGATTCGCCGCAAAGTCGGTTCCATGGTCGCGCGCTCCCACTGGGAAAGGGCCGATTGTCCATGGCTGTCCGAATGTTGTTTGCCGCATTGCTGTTCGGGGCCGCGGCTGCCCCGGCCGGCGCCCAGCCAGCGCTGACTGCGCAAGGTCTCATCGAGCGCAACCTTGAGGCGCGCGGCGGGGCCGCAGCGCTGGCGGCGATCAAATCGGTCAGCTTCGAGGGCCGAACTCTGTTCCCCGGTGATTTTGAACTCGGCTACCGCGAGGCCCGCTCGACGGTCGGCGGCAAAGCGGCCGCACGGGTCGACTTGACCCTCCAGGGGCTCGACATCATTCAGGCTTATGACGGCAATAGCGGCTGGCGAATCAACCCGCTTCAGGGCCGCAAGGACGCCGAACGGATGTCGGCCGATGAGGCGCGCGCCGTCGCCGACGCGTCGTCGGTCGAAGGGCCGCTGTTGGCCTCGCGAAGCGATGGAAGCAAGGTTGACTATCTCGGCCGCGAGGACTTCGATGGAACCCTCGCCTACAAGCTCAAGGTCAGCCAAAAGGATGGCGACGACTTCACCTATTGGCTCGACCCCGACACCTTCCTCGAGATCAAGGTCGCCGAGACCCGCCGGATTCGCGGCGCCGAGCAGACCAATGAAAGCGAGCTCGGCGATTACGAAAAGATCGCCGGTGTCTATTTCCCGATGTCGGTCGAAAGCTGGTCGCAGGGCCATAGCAACCAGCGCCAGCGTACGATGATCGCCAAGGGCGCGGCCAACCGCGTGCTGGCGGCGAATTTCTTTACCGAGCCCAAGGGTTCAGAAGGCGCGGTCAAGGCCGGATCCGAACCACCCGACGCGTCCAATAAGACTCTCGACAATCCCGGCGACTCCAAGCCCGCCGATGAACCGTCGCCAGCCAACCCGCCGAAGGGGATATAACATGCTGCGAATCACGCTTTTTGCCTCGGTCGCAGTTGTGCTCGCGTCTCCGGCATTTGCCGCGTCGCCGCCTCCGGCCATAATCGACAGTGCCGCCGTTTCGGGTCTTGGCGTGCGCAACATCGGATCAGCGACCATGTCGGGGCGAATCGCCGCGGTCGCAGGTCGCCAGGGCAAGGACGGCAAAGTCACCTTGCTGATCGGGTCCGCGTCTGGCGGAGTGTGGAAATCGGAGGACGGTGGAACCACGTTCAAGCCGGTGTTCGGCAAGCAGCCGGTGCAATCGATCGGCGCGGTCGCGCTCGATCCCACCGATGACCAGGTGATGTGGGCAGGGACGGGCGAAAGCTGGACCCGTAACTCGGTTTCGGTCGGCAACGGCGTCTACAAATCGAGCGACGGCGGCGAGACCTGGACCCACATGGGCCTTCCGGCCACCGAGCGGATCACCAAGATTGTCGTTCATCCGACCAACGGCAATGTGGTTTACGTCTGCGCGCCCGGCCCCTTGTGGTCGGATTCGCCCAACCGCGGCCTCTACAAGACGTCCGACGGTGGCGGCACCTGGACGCAAATCCTCAAGGGCGCGAACCTGTCGACTGGTTGTTCGGCGATCACGCTCGATCCGTCGAACCCCGATCATCTGCTTGCCGCCACCTGGGATTTCCGCCGTCGGCCTGATGGGTTCCGCTCGGGCGGCGACGGACCCGACCAGCCTTCGGGTAGCCGCTTTGCCGAAAGCCGTGATGGCGGGCGCAGCTGGACCTATCTCAACGCCGACAACCGCAAGGGCCTGCCCAAGCAGCCGTGGGGCCGGATTGAGGTCGTTTACGCCCCGTCGAACCCCAAGCAAGTTTACGCCTTCATCGAAAATGTCCGCCCAGCACTGTTTGTGTCCGAGGACGGCGGCGCGACCTGGGCCGAGCGCGACCGAAGCCAGGGGATGGTGTGGCGGCCATTCTATTTCGGCCGGATGGTGGTCGACCCCAAGGATGACCAGCGACTGTTCAAAATGGGCTATTCGGTGATCGCCTCCGAAGACGGCGGCAAGAGCTTCGCCAATTCCGCCGGTGGCTCTCATGGCGACTGGCACGATGTCTGGATCAACCCCGAAAACACCAAGCATCTGGTCGGCGCCGACGACGGCGGCTTGTGGTACAGCTATGACGGTGGCAACCGCTGGTGGAAGGCCAACAACCTTCCGGTCAGCCAATTCTATCACGCCAGCGCCGACACCAAAGATCCGTATCAGGTCTACGGTGGACTTCAGGACAATAGTTCGTGGGTCGGTGACCAGGAATATCCCGGTGGAATCACCAACAGCCGCTGGGAAAACCTCTACGGTGGCGACGGCTTCTGGGCCTTCGCCGACCCGTCCGACCCCGAATATGTTTATGCCGAATATCAGGGCGGCCACGTCTCGCGCATCAACCGCAAGACCTTGCAAGGCCGCGATGTTCAGCCCAAGGCCGGCTTCAAGGAAAAGCTGCGCTACAACTGGAACGCGCCGATCGCCCTTTCCCCGACCGACAAGGGGACGGTCTACATCGGCGCCCAATATCTGTTCAAAAGCCGCGACCACGGCGTCAGCTGGGACCGCATTTCGCCTGACCTCACGACCAACGACCCGAGCCGACAGCGCCAGGAGCAATCGGGCGGAATTACAATCGACAACAGCTCGGCGGAAATGAACACCACGATCTATTCGATTTCCGAAAGCCCGCGTGCAGTCGACCAGATCTGGGTCGGAACCGACGACGGCAATGTCCAGCTGACCCGCGACGGTGGACTGAGTTGGTCCAACCTCACCCGCAATCTCAAAATGCCCGCCGGCAATTGGATCAGCTGGGTCGAAGCGAGCCGGTTCGATCCCGCGGTCGCCTATGTCACCGACGACCGCCACACCAGCGGTGACATGGCACCCTACCTTTATCGCACGGCCGATTACGGACGGACATGGCAGCGGCTGGTGGGCCCCGCAACCGCCGGTGTTCGCGGCTATGCCCATGTCATCAAGGAAGACCGGGCCAACCCCAACATTCTTTTTCTTGGCACCGAATTCGGGCTGTTCGTCAGCCTCGACGCAGGCCGCGGCTGGGCGCAGTTCAAACCCAATGATTTTCCCGACGGAGTCGCGGTTCGCGACATCGCGCTGCAAGAACGCGAGGACGATCTGGTCTTAGCCACGCACGGGCGCGGCATTTGGGTGATTGACGACATCAGTCCGCTGCGCCAGCTAACTCCAGCGGTTCTGGCCAGTTCGGCGGTGCTGATTCCGGGTCCGACGGTGCAGCAACGGATCGAGGGCAATGGTGGCTGGGCCGAGGGCGATGCGTCTTACGCCGGCGACAATCCGGTCGGCGGCGCGGTCATCAGTTATTACCAGAAGGCACGCCATGTCATCGGGCGCATGAAGCTCGAGATACTCGATCCTCAAGGCAGGGTCGTCGAGGAAATCCCGGCCTCGAAGCGGCGCGGGCTCAATCGCGTCAGCTGGGCGATGCGGACCAAGCCGCCGATCGTTCCGCCGGCGGCGTCTTTGGCCGGCGCTTCGTCTAGCGGCGAACGGGTGATGCCCGGAAATTACACCGTGCGGCTGACCAAGGCGGGTCAAGTGACGACGCAGCCGCTGACGATCGCGCTCGACAGGCGCGCCACCTTCTCGATTGCCGACCGCCAAGCGCAATATGCCGCCGCCGAGCGGATCAAGACGATGTTCGCGCGGATGAGCAAGCTGGTCGCCGAGTTGAACGGAGTCCGCGCCCAGGCGGGAGCGCTTGCCACCAATGCCGCTGCCGATGCCGAGATCAAGACCGCCGGTGCGCAATTGCTCGGCAGGGCCGACGCGCTGCGCAAGGAAATCGTCGCTACCACCGAAGGCGGTGCAATCACCGGCGAGGAGCGGCTGCGCGAGAATGTCGACGAGATCTACGGCGCCATCAATTCGGTCGAGGACCGGCCGACCAATTACCAGATGGCGCGGATCGAGGCGCTCGACCGCCAGTTGCGAGAAGTCGAAGCGCAATGGGCAGCGTTCCAATCGGCCGATCTGGCCACGTTCAACGCCCGGCTCAAGGCCGCAAGCCTGCCGCCGCTGGTCATCGCCGAGGTCGAATTCGATCCCGCCGACATGCCGCGCGGCGGGCGTGCGCAAGCCCTTGCTCACGGATTGGTCGGGATGCGCTTTTACGGCGACTCCGGTGCGCTTGAGGAGAGCGGCGAAAAGGACTGAGCGTTACTCGACCTTTTCGGCCTTCTCCCCTCGCAGCGGTTCGATTCGAACGGTCTTGATATTGGTGAATTCGCGGATCCCGAAGGCGCCGCATTCGCGGCCGTAACCGGAATGTTTGATCCCGCCGAACGGTGCGCGCGAGTCCGAGGCGACGCCCATATTGACGAAGCTCATTCCCGCTTCGAGTTCCTCGGCGGCGATCCGCCGGCCGCGGTCGAGGTCGGCGGTGATCACGCCCGAACCTAGGCCGAACTCGCTGTCGTTGGCGATGTGGATTGCGTCGGCCTCGTCCGCGGCGGTAATGATTGCGGCGACCGGCCCGAAGATTTCTTCGTCGTGCGCGGGCTGGCCGGTGCAGACATTCGACAGCACCGTCGCCGGATACCAGGCCCCGGGCCGGTCGGGGACGACACCGCCGAGCAATCGCTTCGCGCCAGCCGCGATGCTTTTCTCCACCTGATCGTGAATCTCGTCGCGCGACTTGGTGCTTTGCATCGGGCCGAGCGTGGTTCCAGCCGCCACCGGGTCGCCCATTTCATACCCGCGCATCGCCTCGACCATTGCCGCTTCGAACTGCCGTGCGATTGTTTCGACGACGATGAAGCGCTTGCCGGCGATGCAGCTTTGCCCGCCGTTGACCATCCGCGCCTTGGCCGCGATCTGGGCGGCGGCGGTGACGTCGGCGTCCTCCAGGATTACATAGGCGTCCGACCCGCCAAGCTCGAGCACGCATTTTTTGAGCACGCTCCCGGCGGTCGCCGCAACCGCCTTGCCCGCGCGCACGCTGCCCGTCAGCGTGATCGCGGCGACATGATTGTCGCGGATTACCGCTTCCGCCTGTTCCGGGGTGATGAGGATCGTACGAAATAAGTCGGCGGGCGCCCCGGCCTCGCGAAAAATCTCCTCGATCGCGAGCGCGCAGCCGGGAACGTTGGAGGCGTGTTTCAGGAGCGCACCATTACCCGCCATCAGCGCCGGAGCGGCGAAGCGGATTACCTGCCACAAGGGGAAGTTCCACGGCATGATCGCAAGCACCGCGCCCACGGGCATGAAAGTGACGAAGGCCTCGGGCCCGCCAAGGTCGACTGGCTCGTTAGCGAGATAGCCCTCCGCGTGGTCGGCGAACCAGTCGCAGTGAAAGGCGCATTTCTCGACCTCGCCCTTGCCGTCGGTGACGGTCTTGCCCATTTCCAGGGTCATCAGCGCGGCCAGATCATCGGCGCGCTGGCGAAGGAGCGCACCCGCCTTTCGCACCACCGCCGACCGCTCGTCGAAGCGGGTTCTGCGCCAAGAACGAGCGGCGCCGTGAGTTGCCGCTGCGATCCCCAGGGCCTCTGCGGTGCTGTGACCCGGGTACGTCTTGCCCGCCTCGCCGGTCGCCGGATTGACGGTCGGGAAGTCGGCGGCCTTGCCGCTGTTCGTAATGGTGTCACTCATGCGCGCGCCCTTTCGCCCCTGCGCATACGCCAGTCGCCGGACGAAAGTCATGTCTCTGCTGAAGACCTGGAGCGGGCGAAGGGATTCGAACCCTCGACCCCAACCTTGGCAAGGTTGTGCTCTACCCCTGAGCTACGCCCGCTCGTGCGCTGCACCGGTCGGCATGAGGCGAACGAGCGCCCGCAAACCAATCGGTCAAGGTGAGGCGGGCGCCTAGCAGGCGCTACTCGGTCCCGCAAGACTGGCCGCACCCGCAAGTCTGGCCGCGCCCGCTTGTCGCTCATCGCGCTTCCGCCCATATGGCGCGTTGAAGGCCGATGGCGGAAGAAAATGAGGAGCGAGCGTGGCGACTTTGGGAATGAGCGAAGCGGAACGCGAATCGATCGAACAGTTCGAGGCCGCGGTCATCACGCCGTCGATGAGCGCGTTGGTGATCCTCGATTTCTGGGCCGAATGGTGCGGGCCGTGCAAACAATTGGGGCCGCTGCTCGACAAGATCGCCGGCAATTATGCGGCCAAGGGCGTCAAACTGGTCAAGATCGACGTCGACAAGGATAAGGCGCTGGCAGCGCAATTCCAAATCCAGTCGATCCCGACCGTCTATGCTATCCACCAGGGCCAACCGGTTGCCGACCTCACCAATTATCGAACCGAAGGCCAGCTGACAAAGGTCATCGACCAGCTGTTGGCGCAGCTCAAGATCGTCCCCGAGGGCGCCGCGCCGACGGCCGAGATCGAGCCGCTGGTATCGATGGGCGAGCAGGTGCTGGCCGATGGCGACGCAGCCCGAGCGGCGTCGATCTTCGCCCAGGTGCGGGAGATGGCGCCCGACGATCCGGCGACCTTGGGCGGGCTGGTGCGGGCCTTGCTCGCCGCGGGCCAGCGCGACGAGGCGCAGGCAATTTTCGACGGAATGGCCCCCGAACTTGCCAGCAAGCCCGAGATCGCCCGCGCCAAGGCGGCGCTCGAAGTGGCCAATGCAGCGCCCGCTGCCGATACCGCCGAGATCGAAGCGCGTATCGCCGCCAATCTGCAAGATCTCGACGCGCGTTTTGAGCTTGCCGGAGCGCATATGGCGTCAGGCATGCGCGACGAGGCGGCCGACGGCCTGCTCGACATCATCGCACTCGACCGCGACTGGAACGAGGGCGCGGCGCGCGCACGATTTCTCCAGTTGCTCGAGGCCCAAGGCCTCGGCGACAGCTGGTCGAGCGCCCAGCGACGGCGGCTGTCAGCGCTGCTGTTCACATGAGCCGGTCCATTCGGGTCCCATTATTCCCACTCGCCGGGGCGCTCCTGTTCCCACGCTCGCAGCTTCCGCTGCACATCTTTGAACAACGCTATCGCGAGATGATTCGCGATTCGATCGACGGCGGCGGGCGGATTGCGATGATCCAACCGCAGCAGATGGACGATGGCCACGTGACTCCCTTGTTCGCGGTCGGCTGCGTCGGCGATATCGTCAGCGTCGAAGAATTGGAGGACGGCCGCTTCAACATCGTGCTCCTCGGTACCAGCCGCTTTCAAATAGCCGAAGAACTGGATGTCGGGGCGCCCTATCGGTGCGCCGAAATAATTGTCGACACCTTCGACGACGGCGAGCCCGAGCCGCTTTCGCTGGTCCAACGAGCAGAGGTCGAACAAGAGGCGCGTCGGCTGGGTGAGGCGCTTGGCTTGGCGGTGGACTGGGCGGCCGTCAGCAGGCTCGACGACGAAACCCTGGTCAATGCCATCGCCCAGGTCGCGCCGTTTGACATCGGTGCCAAGCAGGCGCTGCTTGAGGCGCGGGTATTCGCTGAGCGCACCGACCTGTTGGTCCAGCTGATGCAATTCCACCGGGCCGCGGTCACCGGCGGAACCGATATCGAACCAACGCTCCAATAATCCGTTGGGCAATCGTTAGATCGGCAGTCCGCGGAGCAGCAGCGGGACATCGCCCGAGGTGCCGCGCGCCTCACTTTTCAGCTGATCCCGAAGCGGAGCGATTCGGCCCACCACGCTCATGCCGAAGCGGCGCACCGCCGAGGCGGCCTTGCCCTGAATGCCGTAAATCCGGGTCAGACTGTCAGTCGCCACCGCCACCGACAGCGCATCGAGCGCTCGCCACCGTTCGTAGCGGTCGAGCAATTGGCGGTCGCCGAGGTCGAGGCCGAGGCGGGCGCCTTCGGCCAGCACCTGGGCCAGCGCGGCCGCGTCGCGGAAGCCGAGATTGAGGCCCTGGCCGGCAATCGGGTGGATGGCGTGTGCAGCATCGCCGACAAGCGCGAGTCGGTTGGCGGTAATCTTGGCCGAATGATGGAAACCGAGCGGGTATGACGAGCGCGGGGTGACCAGCGCGATGTCACCGAGAAAGCCGCACATTGCCGCCTTCGCCTCGGCCGCGAAATCATCGTCGTTCAACGCCATCCAGCCGGCCGAGTCTTCCTTTCGCACCGACCACACGATGGCCGAACGGTGGCCGTTCTCGTCGTCCGTCATGGGCAACAGCGCGAACGGGCCCGAGGGGTAGAAGATTTCGTAGGCAACGTGGTCGTGGGGGCGTTCGTGACGGAGCACCGAGACGATCGCATGATGGTCATATTGCCACCGCGCGAGGCGGATCCCGGCCTCATCACGGGTGACCGAATTGCGCCCGTCCGCGGCTACCAGCAATCGCGCCTTGAGCACTCTGCCGTTGGTGAGGGTGACGGTGACGCCAAATTCGCCGCGATCGAGCGCAGTGACGGGCGCTTGCCAATTGAGCGCGATCTTTTCGCCGCCCTCGGCGCGCGCCTGAAGCGCCGCCCGCAAATGGCGGTTCTCGTGCATCCAGCCCAGCGGCTCGTCATCGTCGGCGTCGAAACGAAGGCCGCCGGGCTCTAGCCCGTCGGCGACTGCGATTCGGCCGATCGGACAGCCCGGTACGGCCAGTTTTCCGACCACGCCGATTGCAGTGAGCATCCGCATTGAGCTCGACGAGACCGCGCTTGTGCGCCCGTCGAAGGCCGTAGTAGAGCGCGGCGCGGGATCGGCGGGGTCGACGATGATCGCCGAAAGGCCGCTCGAATCGACCGCCGCGGCAAGCGCTAGGCCGACCATGCCGCCGCCGAAAATGATCACATCCGCGCTGTCCATCCGAGATCCCTAAACGGCTTGGTCGGGGGATTCCACGAACTTCGCTTGACCGGGGACTCGCCGGCGAGGCAGTTTAGGACAGCGATTGATGGCAGGAACGCGAATGGCAACGGCGGCGGCACGAACATCGAAACGAGACCTTGGCCCGGATTGGCGGGATGCGCTGCGCAATGCCGGTCGGCGCTTCGCATTACGCACCTGGGGCGTGGTGCTGGTCGCAATCGCAATCGCCGAAGCGGTTGCGCTCGCTTCTCATAGCTCGACCGATCCATCGTTCAGCACCGCGGCCGGCGGACCGCCGTCGAACTGGCTTGGGAGCCTCGGCGCCTATTCGAGCGATGCCTTGCTGCTGCTGTTCGGTCTTGGATCGGCCTTGCTGCTGCCGGTCCTCTTGATTGCCGGGCTGCGCATGCTTCGGCTGGAGGCAACAGGGCGGGTGTGGCGCGGGCTTTCGGTTGCAGCGATCGGCGCGATTTTGATCGGCATCGCGCTCAGCCTGACCAGCGGATCGGCGGTTTCGGGCATGCCCGCCGGATGGGGCGGGACGGTCGGGCTTGCCGGAGCCTATGGCCTCGACGCGCTGTTCGCGATGATCAGTAATCCATCGATTGCCGGGCCGGCGCGGCTCGCGACCTTGCTACTGCTCGGCCTCGGCGGGCTGACGCTCGGCTGGCTCGCGCTGGAACTGAGGCGCGAAGGGCTCGGCTTGATCGGCGGACTGTTCCGCCGCCGCGCCGTACTGCGGTCGGCAGCGCCGCGTACAACCGAAATTCGTGACGAGTCCGGCGGTGGCGCGGCGCCGCCACGGTCGCGCCCGGCGGTGGCGGTAGCGGCACCAGCGAAAGCCGTCCTCCCAGCCGCCAGAGCGCAGGCAAGAAAGCTCAACCAGCCCGGCCTCGCGCTCGGCGACAGCTATCAACTGCCGACCGTCGACCTCCTCGCCAAACCGACCGAAAAGACAAAACAACAGCAGATCGACCGCGCCGGACTCGAGCGCAACGCCCGGCTGCTCGAATCGGTACTCGAGGATTTTCACGTTCGCGGCGACATCGTCGAAGTGCGCCCCGGGCCAGTGGTAACAATGTACGAGCTCGAGCCGGCGAGCGGGATCAAGGCCAGCCGGGTGATCCAGCTCGCCGACGACATCGCGCGCAATATGTCGGCATTGTCGGCACGGGTCGCGACCATTCCGGGGCGAAGCGTGATCGGGATTGAATTGCCCAACAGCAAGCGCGAATCGGTCAGTCTGTCGGAGCTGGTCGGGAGCCAGGCGTTCGAAGACCAGAACATGTCGCTGCCGCTGATCCTGGGGAAGAATATCGCCGGCGATCCGGTCATTGCCGACCTCGCTCCGATGCCCCATCTGCTCGTCGCCGGGACCACTGGATCGGGCAAGTCGGTCGGACTCAACTGCATGATCCTGTCACTGCTTTACCGCTACGGTCCCGACGAATGTAAGTTGATTATGATCGACCCCAAAATGCTCGAACTGAGCATGTACGAGGACATCCCGCACTTGCTCGCGCCGGTTGTGACCGAACCGGGCAAGGCCATCCGAGCGCTCAAATGGACTGTCGAGCAGATGGAGGAGCGCTATCGGATGATGGCCAATCTCGGAGTTCGAGCGCTACCCAGCTTCAACGCCAAGGTGCGCGAGGCCAAATCCAAAGGCACCAAGCTCGGGCGACGGGTTCAGACCGGTTATGACG
>JBDSRE010000081.1:0-3013 GCA_039929465.1 Sphingomicrobium sp.
GCTGGGCCGCCGAACAGGGCATCGATGGCTTGCTGCTGGGCGTCGCCAGCGCTGAGGCCGGCAGTGCCGGCGACCGGCGGGGTCAAATGATAATCGGGTGGGATAATCAGCGGCGCATTGCGGGTGACCGCGAATTCGTCCGGGCTCCCGCCGGTGCGGAAGACGGAGCAGCCGCTGCTCGCCGCGGCGGCGGTCATGAGGATCAGTGCGGTCAGTGCATTACGCATGGTCGGTGGTCTCCTTGTGGCTTTCCTTACGGGTCAGAAAGGCGCGCAGCAACAGGATGACGACGGCGATGCTGATTGCGGCATCGGCGACGTTGAATACCAGGAAGGGGCGAAATTCGCCGAAATGCAGATCGGCGAAGTCGACGACATAGCCAAAGCGAACACGGTCGAGGATGTTGCCCAGCGCACCGCCGAGGACCATGCCCAGCGCGGCCTGGTCGAATTTGCGCGCTTCGCGCCCGATCCAATAAGCGACTCCGATTGCAATCGCTCCGGTCATTGCCACCAGCAACCAGCGCGCGGTGTCGCTCGAAGCGTTGAGCAGTCCAAGCGAAATGCCCTGGTTCTCGGTATAAGTAAGGTTGAAGAACGGCAGCAGCACGATCTGGTCGCCAATCTGCCGCAGGCCCAACGGACCGGTGACGATCCATTTGGTCAGCTGATCGACCGCGAAGACCAATGCGGCGATGGCAAAGCCGAACCGACGATCAGCCATTGACCACTCCCTCGCAGCGGTCGCACAGCGCGCCGTCATCGGGCACTTCGGGCAAATGCCGCCAGCAGCGCCCGCATTTGTGATTGACGGTCTTGGTCACCATCAGGCTTTCGCCCGAAGCCACTGACGAAACGATGAACAGCTCAGCCAAGCTCGAATCGTCGAGATCCTCGGGAATCACCACTTCGGCTTCAAGACTTGACCCAATGACCTTGTCGCGGCGCAGAGGCTCGATCGCTTCGGTCACTTGGGTACGGAGCGCGCGCAATCGCTCCCAGTCTCCAGATTCCCGGCGAAGGCCGGGATCCAGGCCTGGGCCACGGCCTTCGCCGAGGAACAGGGTGGGCCACTCAAGCAGATGAACGCTCCCCGCATCGGGAAAGCGCGTTCCCCACACTTCCTCGGCGGTGAACACCAACACCGGCGCCGCCCAGCGCACCAGCGCGTGGAACAGGGTGTCGAGCACGGTCCGGTAAGCGCGTCGCTTGGGATCGCCGGGCGAGTCGCAATAAAGGCAGTCCTTGCGGATATCGAAATAGAAGGCCGACAGATCCTCGTTGCAGAATTCGGTCAGCGCGCGGACATAGCTGTTGAAGTCGAAATCGTCGGTCGCGGTGCGCAGTGTCTGGTCGAGCTTCGCCAACAGCGAGAGCATGTAGCGCTCGAGCTCCGGGTAGGCCGCGACATCGTCCAACCGCTCTCCCTCGGTGAACCCGTCGAGCGCGCCAAGCAGATAGCGGAAGGTGTTGCGAAGCTTGCGATACTGGTCGCTGACGCCCTTCAAAATCTCATCGCCGATGCGGTGGTCCTCGGTGAAATCAACCGACAGCGCCCACAAACGGATGATGTCCGCGCCATAGGTTTCCATGACCTTCAGCGGATCGACCGTATTGCCCAGGCTCTTGGACATTTTCATGCCCTTGCTATCCATGGTGAAGCCGTGGGTGAGGAGCGCACCGAACGGCGCCCGTCCGCGCGTCCCGCAGCTTTCGAGCAGGCTCGACTGGAACCAGCCGCGATGCTGGTCGGAGCCTTCGACATAGATGTCAGCGGGCCAGCTGAGCTCGGGCCATTCGCCGCTTTCCAGCACGAAGGCGTGGGTCGATCCGGAATCGAACCACACGTCGAGGATGTCGCGGACCATCTCGTAATCAGCCGGGTCGCGGTCGGAACCGAGGAAGTCGGCGGCACTGGACTCATCCCAGGCATCGACGCCCTGCTCGGTGATCGCCGCGACAATGCGCGCGTTGACTTCGCGGTCGACCAAGGGTTCGCCCGATTTGCGATCGACGAACAAAGCAATCGGCACGCCCCAGGCGCGCTGGCGGCTGATCACCCAGTCGGGCCGGTCCTCGACCATCGCGGAAAGACGGTTGCGGCCCTTTTCGGGGATGAAGCGGGTGTCGGCGATGGCTTGGAGCGCGACTTCACGCAGATTAGCCCCTCTCCCCTCCGCGGGGGAGGGGTTGGGGAGAGGGGGTGCGGGCGAAGGAGAAACCCCCTCTCCCTGCGCCGCTTCGCGCCGCTGTCCCTCTCCCGCGGGAGGAGAGCGGCGGGGAGGAAGCGCCCCCCCTTCACTGTCCCAGCGCTGCTCGGCACGGCTTTCGGGCGACAGATGCGCCAGCGGCTTGTCCATGGCGATGAACCATTGCGGAGTGCAGCGGTAGATGACCTTGGCTTTTGAACGCCAGCTGTGCGGGTAGCTGTGCTTGAAATCGCTCGCGGCGAGGAGGGCGCCGGCCTCGCGCAGATCGGTCAGGATCGGCCCGTCGGGGGCGTTGAACTTGGCGTTGATGACCGCCCCTTGCCCGCCGAGCCACGCCCAGTCGGCGCTATACTTGCCGTCACCTTCGACCGCGAACACCGGGCCGATGCCATTGGCCTTGCACAGGGTGAAATCATCCTCGCCATGGTCGGGCGCCATGTGGACCAGGCCAGTGCCTTGGTCGGTGGTGACGAAGTCGCCGGCGAGGAAAGGGCGCGGCTTGGCGAAAAACCCGCCGAGCTTGTGCATCGGGTGGCGGGCGATGGTTCCGGCTAGGTCGGAGCCTTTGATTTCGACTATATCGTCGAAGTCATCCAGTCTCAGCTGCGCATCGCCCGACAGAGAGACGAGCGCCGCATCCAATCGGTTGCCGAAAGCTTCAAGTAGTGGTTTTGCGATCAAGACCTTTGGGTCCGCCATCAATTCAAATGTCGGATTCGCCTCGAGAAATGCGTTGAGTGCCACACGGTTGTGCGAGTTTACGTCGAGTGTGACCAAGACATATTCGACGTCCGGATTATACGC
>JBDSRE010000082.1:0-3766 GCA_039929465.1 Sphingomicrobium sp.
CGGCACCTGGTTCATGATCGCGGCGCCGTCGACCAGCCAGCCGATCGCCCCGATATCGGCCCAGGTCAGCGTCGGGTAATTGAAGATGGTGCTGTACTTGGCCTTGCCCGAGTGAAGCGCGAGGATCATCTCCTCCCGGCTGGTCCCAAGCGTTTCCGCCGCGCAGTACAAATACAGCCCGTGCCCCGCCTCGTCCTGGACCTTGGCGAGCAGGATCGCTTTTCGCCGAAGCGACGGCGCTCGGCTGATCCAGTTCCCTTCGGGCAACATGCCGACGATCTCCGAATGCGCGTGCTGGCTCATCTGCCGGGTCAGGGTGCGGCGATAGGCCTCGGGCATCCAGTCCTTGGGCTCGATGAACTCGTCCGCCGCGACCCGCGCCTCGAACGCCTCGAGCAATGCGGGATCTTCCAGATTCTCGATCCTGGCGGTCTTGGTCAATTCGGTGGTGTACATCGCATCACTCTAGCGGCTTGGGCCGTAACCTTCAAACGCCCCGGCAGCGCTTTGTTCGCTACCGTCAACCATCTCTATCTGTTTGATCCCATAAGGAAGTTCTGGCAAGAGTTTGGTCGTGAGCCCGTTACTACTTCTTGCGGCCGTTCAGTCGGCGAACCCGTCGTCGATCCCGCCGCCGCCTTGTCCCGCCGGTTTTAAAAGGAATGCTGCGCAGAAGTGTGAGCGGAAAGTCGTGTTCAGACTTACGGTCGGTGCCGATGGCCGGGTCGAACGCTGCGAAATTCGAAGGTCGTCCGGCAATCCGAAAATGGACCCGGCAACGTGTGACATAATTCGCAAGAGAGCCCACTTTTTGCCAGCCAAAGACGTCAACGGACGCCCCATTCGCTCCGTCCTCGATTCGTCGGAAATGACTTGGAAGACCGAGCGCTAGCCCGCCAATATTGATCCGCCCACTTTTCGCGACGTGCCGATGAATTCGGCCACCGGGCGCCCGTCCGCGATGCGCACTGAAACACGGGTAACTGCGCTCCTCCCCTCGGCCGCGACCTCACGCGCCTCGGCAACCAGGGTATCGCCCGCTTCCGCCTTGCCGAGAAAACTAATCGAGGCCGATGCCGCGACACTGCGATCATTGCCGCCGTTGCAGACATAAGCGAAGGCGGTGTCGGCAAGCGCGAAAATCATCCCGCCATGGGCGATGCCATGGCCATTGAGCATGTCGGGCCGGAGCACCATCGACAGTCGCGCATAGCCCGCGCGCGCTTCCTCGATAGCGATCCCCCACGCGGGACCGGTGCCTTCGGCGGCAAGCATGGTTCGAGCGACCTTCGCGGCGAGTTCGTTTGCGTCCACGCGCCCTCCTTGGCAAAGCGCGGCATGGCTTATGAGACAATCGACTTCAAGCGCGACGGCGCAATCGCCCGGATCACCCTTAACCGACCCGACCGCCTCAACAGCTTCACCGCGGCGATGCACGCCGAACTGCGCGATGCGCTCGGCAACCTCGGCGATGCGCGGGTAGTCGTCCTGACGGGCGCCGGCCGCGGCTTCTGCGCGGGCCAGGACCTCAACGACCGCACGGTTGCGCCAGGCGAACAAGTCGACCTCGGCGAGACCGTCGAGCGCGACTGGAACCCGCTCGTCCGCACGCTGTCGTCAATCCCGCCACCGGTGATTGCCCGGGTCAACGGAGTCGCGGCCGGAGCAGGCGCCAGTATCGCGCTTGCCTGCGACCTCGTCGTCGCCGCCAAATCGGCCAAGTTCATCCAGAGCTTTTCGGCTATCGGCCTGATTCCCGACAGTGGCGGGTCGTGGGTTTTGCCGCGCCTGATCGGTCAGGCGCGCGCGCTTGGCCTTGCGCTGACCGGCGAGCCGCTGCCGGCTGAAACAGCGGCCGAATGGGGCCTCATCTGGAAATGCGTCGAGGATGAGGAGCTCGACTCCAAAGTCGACGCGCTTGCCGCGAGGCTCGCCGCGCTTCCCCCGCTTGGCCTGGCAGCGATCAAACAGCTGATCCGTTCGACCTGGGACCGAAGCATGGATGAGGAATTGGACCTGCAGGCGGGCGAAATGCGGCGTCTGGGCTTCACCGAGGATTATCGCGAGGGTGTCGCCGCCTTCCTCGAAAAACGCCCAGCGGAATTCACCGGCCGATGATCATTTCCGCCGCGCACCGCTTCATCTTCGTCGCCATCCCCAAGACCGGCACCCATGCCGTTCGCCAGGCATTGCGCGAACATCTGGGGCCACAGGACATCGAGCAGGTCGGGCTGTTCGAAACCAAACGCTTCCCGATTCCCGATCTCGCCCGTCTCGGACACGGCCACCTCAGCCTCGAGCAGGTGCGGCCCTATCTCAAGCCCGAAGTGTTCGACGGCTATTGCAAATTCGCTTTCGTCCGCAATCCGTTCGACCGCTTCATTTCCTATTGCGCGTTCCGTACCCGCGACGACGACGAATTTACCCGCGAGCCGCAAAAGGTGATGTGGGAATTCCTCAACGACCCGCCGATGGACCATTTGCTGTTCCAACCCCAGCACAGCTTCCTCGTCGACCAATCGGGAGCGCTGCTGACCGACGCCCTCGGGCGGTTCGAGACAATGCAGCAGAGCTATGACGAGATCGCGGCGCGCATCGGCATCCCCTCGCGTGCCCTGGACAAGGTCAACGCCACCGCGCGCGGCGACTATCGCACTTATTATGACGATGCGTTGGTCGCGGCGGTGGCGAAAATCTATGCCCGCGACCTCAAACTTTTCGGCTATGCCTTTTGACCATGTTCGAAGCCAATCCGCGCAAGACCAGGACTATCCGCCGACTGGGTACGGTCGACATCGCCGCACTGCGCGCTGCAGTCCTGGCGATTCCGGAGGAGGTGTGGGATGCCGAAAACGAGAACAAGCCCAACAAGTTCGGCGCGCTCGACGCGACCCGGCATATCTTGTTTCGGTTCGTCTCGAACTTCGACGACTGGCGCGGATCCGATGACTTGGCGCTGTGGCCCCAATGGAAGCCGCTCGTCGAGCCGGTTCTCGCCGAGGCCACCAAGCCCTATGGCTACGCCCGCTTCGATTACCCCCGGGTGATGCTGGCGCGAATGGCTCCGGGCGGGGTCATCCATCCCCACCGCGACCAGAATCCAGCTGCGAAATGGCCGCACAAGATCCACGTGCCCCTGACCACCAACGACCAGGTGACCTTCTTTGTCGATGGCAATGCTTATCATTTTGCCGAGGGCAAGGCGGTCGAGGTCAATAATATGGGTGTGCACGCGGTCCAGAATCGCGGCGCCACCGACCGCATTCACCTGATCTTCGAATATTACGACCGCGACCAGCCCGAACCCGAGTGGCTAAGGCCGATGCTGGCGGCAAATAGCAGCTAGCGTGCGGAGCAACTGATGGGCCTCGATCGCCGCAAATTCCTCCTGCTTGCAGGCGCGAGCAGTGTCGCTCCGCTGGCGGGTCCCGCGCTGTCAAAAGTCGCGCGGCCGCCGTGGCGCGAACTTGCCCGGCGCCTTGGCGCACGCTTCCAGCCGGTGCGGTCGCCACTCGCCCGATGCCGCGATTCGGGCGGCGAGGGCGCGGATGCGCTCTTCGCCAGCCTCAAGAATCCCTATCGGATCAGCGACGATCCGGCGCTGACCCAAACGCTCGGCTGGACCGACGCCTGGACCAGCGAGCCAAGCAGCTATGTCGTCGTCGCCACCAGCGCCACCGATGTCGCGGCAGCGGTCGATTTCGCCCGCCGCCACAAGGTTCGGCTGGTGACCAAGGGCGGCGGCCACAGCTATTTCGGCAATTCG
>JBDSRE010000083.1:0-9852 GCA_039929465.1 Sphingomicrobium sp.
AAGCGCCGAGCGGACGGGAGTAAGTACAATGACGATGACCGATCAGGCGCAGGCGGTGCTCGCCAAGCTGCAGAAGGATCCCCATTCGGTGCGCCAGCGGGTCGAGGTGATGGAGCGCCTGCTCGAACGCAGCTTCACGCTTCCAGGGACCAAGCAGCAATTCGGGCTCGATGTCATTCTCGAGCTTATTCCAGTTGTCGGCGATGTCGCCGGCGCCGCGCTCGGCAGCTACATGATCTGGGAAGCGCGCAACCTCAAAATGTCGAAATGGCAGATGAGCCGAATGGCTGGCAATGTCGGAGTCGACTTCCTGCTCGGGCTGATCCCCTTTGTTGGCCTGATCCCCGACTTCCTGTTCCGCTCCAACAGCCGCAATCTCAAGATCATCAAGCGCCACCTCGACAAGCATCACGCAGGCACCGGGATCATCGACGTCAAGGCGAACGCCCCTGATGAAGGGCCGCAACCGAAACTCGTTCAGCCGCGTTCGACTGGTTGATAGCCGACCAACTTGCCGTCGACATTGCCCTTGGGGGAGTAGCGGCACACCAGATAATCGCCGCTCCGGCTGGTCCCCAATGCACAACCGATGCGGGTCGTCGTCGGCCAGATCATCTGAGTGTAGTGCGATACTGACAGCCAATTGCCGTCGCTGCTGTTGTTGGGGAAGATTCCGGGCACGAAATAGCGCCGCTCACTGGTCCACCCGCCGATCATGGCCTCGACCGGATAGACGCTGCGTGAGCCCATCCACAGGTTCTCGCCAACGCCGGGGCGAGCCCTTCGGTCGGAATGGACGAAAGCGCCGGTGGCTGCCATTTGCCCGGCATACAGGCCAGCGCCCTCGGCCAGCACCGGATCCCAGGCGAGCGGCGCGAGACCGACCCGAGCTCGTTCCTGGTTGTGAGCGGCAAGTACGCGCGCCGGAAATTCCGCCGCTACAAATTGCTGCGGAGCGGCCCAGACGAGGCCAGCCGGGACGGCCGCAGTTGCGGCAGCGGCGAGGCCGAGGAGCAGTGTCTGAGATACAGCGCGCGCCATTGGGCAAACCCTTTTCCGAAATGACCGAATAAGTCAGTTCAGTTCAACGTTCCAGTCCTGACCCGGGCGGCGAACGATCTGGTCCATTTTGCACCTTCCATCGCCGAACCGAGCCGCTATGCAGCGCGTCTGTTTCGAATCGATGTAAATACCGACAAATTCCTAAAGGAGAGGTGGATGTCCTTACGGTTGATCGTGCTGGTGCTGGCGGGCGCTGCAAGCGGCGGCGCTCTGGCCCAATCCCAACCCGAACCGGCGGCGATGCAGCCCGCGTCACCGGCCCAGGCCCAAGGCCAGACTACGCCCGCGCCGAAGCCGGCGACGATCAAGAAAGTCATTTGCCGCCGAGTTGTTGATGAGGAAACAACCGGCTCGCGCGTCGGCTCGGCGCCGAAAGTGTGCAAGACGATCGAAGTTCCGGCGCCGCGCGACGGCAAGGGCGAGCGCGGTTAGCATTTGTTGCCGCTGAGGTCGGCCGTCGCGGTGGCGGTCAGTCGCCGCTGATCTTCGGACGCCCAACATCCCCCTGCCCGACGGTGTGCCCGGCCATGTCGAGCATGCGCTGGAGCGGCACCCGGGCGGCGTACATCAACTCGGGCGCGAGGTCGATCTGGGGCTTCAAATCGCGCAAGCTGACATAGAGCTTCTCGAGCGTGTTGAGCGCCATGTACGGGCAGATGTTGCAGTTGCAATTGCCGTCCCCGCCAGGGACCCCGATGAAGGTCTTGCCCGGCGCCGCTTTTTCCATCTGGTGGATGATGTGCGGTTCGGTCGCCACTAGAATGGTGTCGCTTGGGCTGGTGGTGGCGAATCTGAGGATCGCGCTGGTCGACCCGACCATGTCGGCATGGTCGATGATGTGCGGCGGGCATTCGGGATGCGCCGCGACCGGGGCGCCCGGATATTGCGCCTTCAATTTCAATAATTCGGTTTCGCTGAACGCCTGGTGGACGATGCAAATGCCCGGCCACAGCAGCATGTCGCGGTCGAACTTCCGCGCGAGATAACCGCCTAAATGGCGGTCGGGGCCGAAGATGATCTTCTGATCGCGCGGGATCTGATCGAGGATCGCCTCGGCCGACGACGAGGTTACAATGATGTCGCTCAGTGCCTTCACCGCCGCCGAGCAATTGATGTAGGTCAGCGCGATATGGTCGGGATGCGCCTCCCGAAACGCCTTGAACTGGTCGGGCGGGCACGAATCCTCAAGGCTGCAGCCGGCATCCATGTCGGGCAGGATGACGGTCTTTTCAGGCGACAGGATCTTGGCGGTTTCGGCCATGAAGCGCACCCCGCAAAAGGCGATAACTTTGGCGTCGGTCGCCGCCGCCTTGCGCGACAGGTCGAGGCTGTCGCCGACGAAATCGGCGAGGTCCTGAATCGCGGGCTTTTGGTAAAAATGGGCGAGGATGACCGCATTGCGCTCGGTTTTAAGCCGCGCGATTTCGGTGATCAGGTCGAGGCCCTTGAGGGTGGCGGTTGGTGCGGTCATTTTTGTCCTTTGGCGGCGCGGCGGCGGCGAGCATCTTCGATCGCTTGTTCATAAGGCACCGAGGCGGTTATGCGCGACCCCTCGCTGGTGCCGTCGGTAGGGAAACGGGCGGCGACCTTCACATCCTTGAAGCCAGCGGCGAGCAGCGGCATTGCGAAACTCCGCTCGACCGCCTGGCGGGCGGCATCGCGCGCGAGGCGCATTGGCACCGCCGCAGCCGCCTGCTTGCGCAAATCGGCCACCGCCGCGTTGCGATTGGACTGGTCGAGCTGCTGGTCGGAATTGGTCAGCGCGGCGAGCACTCCCCCGGCACCATATTCGCGCGCCGCGGCAAGGTCGACCTCGGGGCCGGCAATCTCGATTTCGGGGAGGAGGACGCTGAGCGTGTTGCTGCCTTGGTCCCACGACACGTCCTTGGTCTGGAGCTTGCCGAGGTCCACTTCGTAGCGAACATCGCCAGGCAGGATCAGGGTGCGCTCGGTAGCGAAGCCGAAGCGGCTGGCCTTGGAACTGGTGACCGAGACATAGCGCGCGACGAAGGTCGTCAGTCTGTTCTGGGCGCGCATCGATTGCAGGCTGGCGCTGGCGATGGTTTCGGCACTGGGCCCACCAAACACACGGTCGGCAAGCCGCGTTCCAAAGAACAGGACGAAGCCCAGCGCGACGAGGAGGGCGAGCGCGATCCCGGCCTTGCGCAGCTGGGCGTCACCGAGGCGTGGGCTGGTCATTTCGCGGTCCATAAGTCTCCTGCGCGTTCAACGAGTCCGCGCTCTTCAAGGTCCAGCAAATGCGCCAGTACCGATCCGCCAGCGGCGACGGTCAGCCGCGGGTCGAGGCCGGGATACGCCCCAGCGACGATGTCGGGGACTGCCCGCCCTTCCTCGCCAACCAGCCGGACGATCTGCTTTTCGCGCTGCATCCGGTGGCCGATCAGCCCGCGCAGATATTGTTTGGGCTTGGTCACCGGTGGCCCATGCGCGGGAAAAAAGATGCGGTCGTCGCGTTTCCGCAATTTTTCGAGGCTGGCCATGTAGGCGGCCATGTTGCCGTCGGGCGGGAACACCACCGTAGTTGACCAGCCCATCACATGATCGCCGCTGAACAAGGCATCGCCATAAGCGAAGCACAGATGGTTGGAGGTGTGACCGGGCGTTGCCACCGCGGTCAGTGCCTTGCCGTCAACCTCTATCCCTTCGCCGTCGCTCAGCACCTGGCTTGGCGTGTAGGTGGAGTCGAACGCCTCGTCGGCGCGCGGGCCGAGGCTTTCCAGCACCAGCGGCGCGCAGCCGATGATCGGGGCGCCGGTCGCGGCGCTGAGCGGACCCGCCGCCGGACTGTGGTCGCGGTGGGTGTGAGTACATAGGATCGCGACCAGCGGGCGGTCGCCGATCGCTTGCCTCAGTGCGTCGTGATGCTCGGGTAGATCGGGTCCGGGATCGATCACCGCCACCTCGGCCTCGCCGACGACGTAGGTCTGGGTCCCGGTGTAGGTGAACGCCGAGGGATTGTGCGCAAGCACCCGGACGATGCCGGGTTCGAGCGTCTCCAGTCTGGCATATGGGGCGTCCACGGCCTGCCTTTGCCATGGACGCCCCAAGGGTGCAAAATTCCTTAGCGGCGGTCGAGCCGGTCAAGCTTGGCGTCGACATCGTCGAGCGATTTGGCAGCGCTCATGACCTGAGCACGAATCGCGTCGGGGTCGATCGCGGCGAGCGATTCACGGACGACCTTGTCGATGTCCATGGTCTCGATCTCGCGCAGCGCGCCGCGCACCTCGGCCTTGAGCTTTTCGGGATCCTGGCCGCTGGCGCGAATGATCGCCGACTGCGCGTCGAGCTCGGCCAGCGCCTGCTTGATCTCAACCCGAGCATTGGCCATTTCCCGCTTATATTCGCCATTCTTGAATTTTTCGGCTTCCTTGCGCGCGCCCTCCAGTTCCTTCGGAAGATTGACCAGCTGCTGGTTGATTTCGCGCCGCGCCTTGGCGGTTTCAATGCGGATTTCCGAGCGTTCGGCCGGGGTCAATTCCTCCCACTTCTTGGTCTTGCCATGGATCCGGACAGTATCGTCGGCGATGAACGAGATGTCCGGCTTGGCCGCGATAACTGCCGCCGCCGCTGCGGCAGCAGGCGCAATGGCCGCCGGGACTGCCGGCCTCATTGGCGCGACCGGCGCAGAAGCAGGAACCGGCGCCGCTTCGGGCTGCGCCACGTCGACATATTGAAGCGCCCGGGTGGCGGTCAGCGGAAGTCCGATCAGAAGTGCTCCGCCAAGCAGTGCAAAGCCATATTTGCGGGCCATTGGATCGGTTGTTCGAGTCATTAGCGTCAGCCTCCGTGACAATGTGGATGGTCGATCGAGCGCGCCGGCGAACAGGATCGCCCGGCCGCTCGCGGCATTGGCGATCGCTTGCCCGTAGGACAGTCGGTCGCGGTCATCGGCCTTGTCCAGCACCCGGGCGTCGCAGGCCGCTTCCTGATCGAAGCGGAAGGCGGCATGCGCAGCCCAGGCAAGTGGGTTGAACCACTGGAGGCAGAGCAGGACAAAGGCGATTGCATTAGCCACCAGATCGCCCGAGCGATGGTGAGCCAGTTCATGATCGAGCGCGAGCCGCCGCTGGCACTCAGTGAAACGGTGGTCGAAGTCGAGGGGGACGATGATTACCCGGTCGATGATCCCGAACGCCATTGGACCCGAGACCCGTTCCGAGCGGACCAGTCGAATGCCGCCGATTCGCGCCAGCTGCACTCCGTCGCCAAGGATCGCGCGGCGCTGCGCGGTGTAAACCGCAAGACCGCGCACCAGCACCATCGCCGCGCCGACCAGCCAAGCGGCGACGAGGATCGACGGCCAGCTGCCGAACTGCTCGGGCAAGGACGCGCTCGCGGCACCCCCGGGGTATGCGAGTGCAAGCATCGATGGATCACCGGCATGGGCTGGCGCCGGAACAATCCGTTCAACGGTCCGGGTCAGCGAGGGCATGACCATGCGAACCGCTGGGATCAGCCACAGGGCATATGCGACGGCCGGGCCGAATGCGCGCCGAACCGGTTCGCGAAACAGCAGGACCAGCGCCATCAGCGCGGTGGTCGCGACCAGTGTATCGGTTAGCCAGTCGATCATGATTTGAGCCTCGCCAGCAGCGCCTCGATCTCGGCGATGTCGGTGTCGTCGAGGGCTTCATCTTCGGCCAGGCGCGCGATCAGCGGCGACAGGCGCCCGCCGAACATGCGTCCGACAAAACGGCGCGATTCGGCACCGACGAAACGATCCCGCACGATCGTCGGGGTGTAGAGGAACCGGCGCCCGTCCTTGGCCGGTTCGATCGCCTGCTTGGCGAGGAGCCGCGAAAGCAGGCTCTTGACCGTCGCCAGCGACCAGTTGCGATCTTCGGAGATGGCGTCAGCGACTTCGGCCGCAGTGACCGGCCGAGCCGCAGACCACAACGCCTCCATCACCGCTAGTTCGGCATCGCTGAGTCGAATATCCATCGAATCGCACCCTTTCGATTACAGATGTAATTGTCACGATTACATTTGTAAACGGTAAACTTGTAAGGGTGCATTCGGTGCCCCGAATTTAGCAGCGGAGGGTATACGGTCCTTGCGTATCGGCACGTTGCGGCTGCGGCTTGGCAACCCGTGGCAGCACCCAGGTTTCGATAGCAAGCGAGCCGCCGTTAACTCCCTTGCACACCTCGGCGGGGAGGGACAGGCGCAGTTTCTGCCCCTTTTTCATCGCGCCAAGGGCAATTTCCGCGCGGTTTTCGCCATCGCGCAGAAAGCGCAGGCTGGCCCCCGGCAAGACTGCCGAACGGGCAGTAATCACCATGATGATGAAGCGGTCGAATTCAGTGCACTCAACTTCGCCAACGTTGGTCGAGGAAAAACAGCCGAACACGAGCTCCGGACGAACGATAGGCGGCGGCGGGATGTAGGGCTTGGCGGCGATTTCGCGCGCCGCTTCGGCGACCGACACCGGCGGCGGCGGCAACGGCGGCAGGCTGGTATAGCCCGCGGGCCTGTTGTCACTTGCACCGTGCGGCACGACGGGCCTTGGCTTGAGAGTGAACTCGCTGGTCGCGCCGGTTTTGGCACCGGCCCCGGCGGCGGGCGTTGCGTCGGGCGTCGCACCAATTAAACCGCGCATCTCAATCTCGCGCTCGAGGGTCTTGACCATTTCCGCGCGCAGCGGCGCTGCGATCGCTTCATTGGCGCCGATCTTGGCCGCCGAATCCTTGAGTGTTCGGATCCATTCGCTTTCGCTTTGGCCCTTGGTGCCGCACAATTTCATTTTCGTGCGCTTGACTGCACCCTCGACCGTGGCGCTGACCACCGCTTCGAAGCGGTGCGCGCTGCAGTCCTCGAGTAGTTCGCGAAGCGCACCGGCCGGCGGAACGGCGCTAGCGGGCTCCACCTGCGCCGACTGAGCCGCGGCTAATGCGATACTTAAGAATGCCAACAACACGCTGCCCGATCTCCCCCGCCGGCGATTGCCCGCCGATTGCCTTAGCCGGCTTCCATATTCAGCGTGAACCCGTCTTGAACCGGCTCTATTCCCAACCGCGACCGGGCCCGCGCGAGCGCCCGCGGATAAACTTCGTTGAAAATGATTTCCATGCTCCGCCGCCAGCTGAAACTTAGCGCATGTTCCCGCGCTGCTTCGGCCATCTTCAGGCGGTCGCCGCCGAGGACATCGAGAATGTTGGCGGCCATTGCGGCGCTGTCCCCAACCGGCCCGAGCCGACCAATCGCGGACGTCACCCGATCGACCATCGCACCGGCCGCGACCCCGACCACCGGCAAGCCCGAAGCCTGGGCCTCGGCGATCGACACACCGAAGGTTTCGTCGGCCATTGCCGAGACGTAAAGATCAGCACTTGCAAGCCAGCGGGCGAGCTCGGGCCGATCGCTGACGAAGCCGGGCAAATGGATGCGCTTGTCGCCAAGTGTCGCGATATCGCTGCGCAGCGGGCCGTCACCGAGCAGGACCAGTTGAGCGCCGAGCGCTTGCGGCAGGCGGCGAAAGGCGTCGACCACGACATCGGGCTTCTTCTCGCCATCGAGCCGCCCGGCGTAGATGAGCAGCGGTTGACCATCGGCCAGCCCGAGCTTGGAGCGCAACGCCGGATCGCGCTTCGAGGGCGCGAATTCGCCGATTTCCACTCCAAGCGGAGTGACCTCGACCGGCTCGACCCCGAGTGCCCGCAACTTGGCCGCACCCCCCGCCTCGCTCAACGCGCACGTCGCGTCGAAGCGATTGTAGAGCCGGGCGAGGTAGGCGTAGCAAATCCGGGACAAAGCGTCGGCCACTCCGGCACCGACCAACCGCGCCATCGGCCGGTTCACATAAACGGTCGGAAAATCGGTCATGTAGCAAGCGACCAGTGCAGTGCCCGGATGACGTTTGCGATGCGCAATCGCGGCCCACGGCAAATTGTAGGCGTCCTGGCATTCGATCAGATCGGGCCTGAACCGCTCAAGCGCTGCGCGAACCGCCCGATTCCGCAGCAACAGGCGGTAATTGGGGCTTCCCGGCACTCGGTGCGAGGCGATGGTGACGGTGATTGCGCGCCCGTCCTCGGTTACCCCATCGGCGGCACCGGGAATGATCAGCAAATGCCGCCCACTGCCGCTGGTAAGGATGTGGTCGCGCTTGTGGAGCAAATACGTGCGAACGCCGCCGCCTTGCTCCGACCAGCTTTGGGTCAGATCGCAATAAAGCGGATCGCCGGAAGGCGCCCCATCCTGAGCTGCAGCCTGTCGGGATATTTTACGCAATCGCCGCCATCCACCGATCCGGTTCCAAAGTTTTTCGCAGATTTCCGGGCAAAATTCGATTTGGCACGCACTATGCTACCTATTAGCCGTCCACTTGGTTCCACAAACCAATCAAAGGGGCGGTCCCGCGGCTCTCTGGTCGCTGCCGGGCCGCCCCTTTTTCCTTGGGCCTCGCCCTTGCCCCGCTGGTCAGGCCGGTTCGAGCAATTGCTTGAGCTCGCCGCTTTCAAACATCTCCATCATGATATCCGATCCACCGACGAATTCCCCGTGGACGTAGAGCTGCGGCACGGTTGGCCAGTCGCTATAGTCCTTGATCCCCTGGCGGATATCCTGGTCCTGGAGCACATCGACGGTCTCGAAGCCGGCGCCAAGCCGCTCGAGGATGGTGATCGCCCGGCTCGAAAAGCCGCATTGCGGAAACAATGGCGTGCCCTTCATGAACAGGACCACGTCATTGGCCTTGACCAATTGATCGATACGCTCGCTTGCATTGCTCATTCGTGATCTCCTGACGGCACCAAAGTCTCCAGCTGAAGCGCGTGAAGGTCGGTGCCCATCTTGCCTTTCAATGCGGCATAGACCGCCTGATGCTGGCGGACCCGGCTCATGCCCGCGAACGACGGGCTGATGACCCGCGCCGAATAATGATCGCCATCCCCGGCGAGGTCGCGAATTTCAACCACCGCATCGGGGAAATCGGCGAGGATCATGGCCTCGATCTCGGACGCCTGCATCGCCATCAATAATCTCCGGCGCGGTCACACATTCGTCGCCTCGATAATCTGGCGACGGGCGTCGATTTCCTTGTTTCGAAGCGCCTCAGTGACCGCTTCCTCGCTGCTGTCGACACCGGCGGTGGTGAGGTCGCCAAGCACCTTGCGGACGACGTCCTGGTCACCTGCTTCCTCAAAATCGGCGCGAACCACATCCTTCGCGTAGGAAGCCGACTCCGCCTCGCTCAAGCCCATTTGCCGAGCCGCCCATTCGCCGAGCAGCCGATTGCGGCGGGCGATGATCCGGAATTTCATTTCCTCGTCATGGGCGAACTTGCTTTCGAAAGCGCGCTCGCGGTCGTTGAAACTGCTCATTCGATCCCCTTTTGGCTATGGGTGAGAGATAGGAGGCGCGAGCCCGCGACGCAACGCGCCGGCGCTTCTAATCGCCTCGGCCAGCCCGCATTCGCCACCAGCCGAGCGCGGCCACGACCAAAGCGCAGGCGATAGTATCGGCAATCCAGTCGATCGCATCGCTGTCGCGATTGAGCGCTGGGATCGCCTGAACAATCTCGATCGCCGCGCCGAACAGCGACAGCAGCACGATCAGGCGGATGATCGCGGTGCGCGGATAGGCCAGGCTGCTGAGCAGGCCGAGCGTTGCAAAGGCCGTGATATGCTGGATTTTGTCCGACGGCGATCCTGGCAATCGCGGCGGATGGGGCAGCACCGCCATGACAAAGGCAAAGGCCGCGGCCACCCAGAACGCCCATTTAAGCAGCCGGACCCTGTCTGCAGCGGTCACCTAGAGCGTGACCACCAA
>JBDSRE010000084.1:0-5595 GCA_039929465.1 Sphingomicrobium sp.
TCGATCACGCCCTCCATGATATGCACCATCTGGAACGCGGCCATGGCGTCGATCAGCTGCTTGGTTCGGATGGGCGGTCGCGGCATCGCCTTGCCGTTCCACTGGCGCATGTTGCAATTGCCCATCAACGCGCAGCGATTGTCGGTGCGATAGATCACCTTGCCCTCGCGGTTCTGGACGAAATCGATCAGGCTCGGCTTCACCGAGCGCCCGTGATTGGCGAGGATTGCGTAAGCATTCACCAGCCGGGCGACGGTGGTGTCCCCGGCGCCGAGCGCAATCGACAGATAGTTGGGGAAATCTCCGACCCCCATCTTGCTTGCATTGGCGATAACCTTGGGCATTCCGGTCTGGCTCGCGGCGCGAACGGTCATCAGGTTGCGCGATTGTTCGACCCCCCAGCGCATGGTCTTGGCGCCGGCATAACTGCGGTCGAAATTGACGAAGCATTTGTTGCCCAGGCCGGCGCCCTGCCACACGCAGAACGGCGCATCGACGATGATCGTCGCCGGGGTCATTCCGTTTTCGAGCGCGGTGACATAGACGATCGGCTTGAACGAGGAACCCGGCTGACGCATCGCCTGGGTGGCTCGGTTGTAGCTCGACCCGACAACGTCGAAACCGCCCTGCATCGCCAGCACGCGACCACTATGCGCTTCCTCCGCAAGCATCCCTCCACCGACCTCGGGAATCGAGCGTAGTGCATAGCGGCCGGGGGAGGTTTCCTTGACGATGATCACCATGCCCGGCTTGAAATGGCTGAAGGCGCTGCCGCCGACGCCGCGCTTGGGCGCTGAGGAAGCCGACGCTGCAAGCGTGCCCTTGGCGCCATTGGCGAAGCCGATCGTCGCCTGGCCTCCAGCTTTGTCGAGGATCACCGCTTTGCGCCAGTCGGGAAAGCCGACCCCGACCGGAGTACGGTCGAGCTGGCTCGCCCAATCCCCCTTGATATCGAGTGACAGTGCCGGATCGCGCCAGCCGCGGCCGCCATCGAAATTGGCGAGGCCGTTGCGAAGCGCCTCCGCAGCCGCGTCCTGCATCACTGAATCCATCGATGAGCGCACCCAAAGCCCGCCGCCGTAGAGGCTGTCAGGACCGTCCTCACTGTCCTCGCCGAAGCGCTTGATCAAGGAGCGGCGCACTTCCTCCATAAAATAGCCGCCCTGCTGGCGGAATTTCTCGCTGCTGCCGTAGCGGATCGCGCCAAGCGGGGTGGCCGCGGCCTCCCGCCTTTGTCCGGCAGTAATATAATCGTTGGCGACCATTTCCCCGAGCACATAATTGCGGCGATCGAGCGCGCGCTGGATGGCACGCTCGGGATCGTAATTGGCCGGCGCCTTGGGCAGGACCGCCAAATACGCCGCCTCGGGCAGATTCAGGTCATTGACGTCCTTGTCGAAATAGGCCCGGCTCGCCGCCTGCACTCCGTAGGCATTGCGGCCGAGAAATATCGAATTGAGGTAAATCTCGAGAATCTGCTGCTTGCTCAAGGTCGATTCGAGGCGAAAGGCGAGTATCGCCTCACGGATCTTGCGGCCGACCGAATAGCTCGAATCCTTAAGCAGATATTTGGCGACCTGCTGGGTGATGGTCGAACCGCCGCGAGCGCGCCCGCCGGTAACCGACTTGGTGGTGTAATCGAACACCGCGCCGGCGAGGCCCATATAATCGAGTCCGCCATGTTCGAAGAAGGTCTTGTCTTCGGCCGAGATGAAGGCGTGGACCACCAGCGGCGGGATTTCATCAAAGTCCAGTTCAACCCGCCGTTCGCGGGCGAAGGTCTGCACCGGCGCCCCGTCATAGCCTCGAATATTGGTCGGAAGCGGCGGCCTGTAGGCGAGAAGGGTTTCCGATGACGGCAGGCCGGAAGCAAAATAGATCCACACTGCAGCGAACAAAACGAACAGCCCGAGCCCGGTCCAAGTGATGCGTCGGACCCAGGATTTCTTCCAGTAAGGACTGATCCGGTCGTGCACGCGCCGGTTGAAAGCGACGACGTCGGGAAGCGGCCAGTTGAGGATTTTTACGCGGTCGGACGTCATAAGCCGGATGCGTCTAGCGACTTCTCATGCCAGCGGGAAGTTGGATATGGCGCCTGGTGACGGGAGCGCACCGCGACATCGCTTTCAATCGCCTCGGCGAGCGTCAGGACAATGGCGTGGCGATGGTCGGGATCGCGCAGCAGACGCTCATCCGCAGCATTGCTGAGATAGCCGGCCTCGAACAGCACCGCGGGCACGCCGGTCCGGCGTAAAACGTGAAAGGCGGCGAAGCGGTGCGGCTGGGGACGTAGGTCGATGCGGCCCGAGGCCTTTGCCACCAAGCGCGATGCAAAGCCCGCCGACGCCGTCATCTGCGCGCGCATGGCGAGATCGGTAAGCATCGCGCCGACCGGGTCTCGGCCGCTATTGGATTCAGCTGAGCCGCGATTCTCAAGCGCTGCGAGCCGCGCTGATTCAGCGTCCGAGGCGACGTCGGACAGCGAATAGACGCTCGCTCCGCGCGCCAGCGGATTGGCGGCGCTGTCGATATGCAGCGAGACGAACAATGCGGCATTCAGTCGTCGCGCGACCGCCGAACGCTGGTCGAGCCGGACATAAATATCGGAATCGCGGGTCATCGCGACTCGCACTCGGCCGCGCTCGACCAGCACATCGCGAAGTTCGCGAGCGGCGGCGAGGGTGAGGTCCTTTTCGCGCAGATCGCCCGCGGGTGTACCGGCACCGGGGTCGCTTCCGCCATGGCCGGCATCGATCACCACGATCGGTCGTCCGCGTGCGGTTGGAGCGCCGTAAATCTTGTCGTTGGTAATTGGCGGGAGGCGCATGGTCACGCCGTCCCTGGCCGTGGCAGCGCCAGGGCCGGCGGCGAGTCCTGCAAGTGCGAGGGCCACGCCCCCGGCGGCGAGCGCCATCCCAACCACCAGATTGCGACGATTCAACCTTTTTCCCCCGGCCTGGTCCAAGTCCTTGACCGACCAGTCGAATATAACACGTCATAATGGTTAATGAAGGATTATCAGCGGTTCGCGCCAATTCCTTTGTGCCGCATGGTTGTAAGGGGGGAGTGCGAGTGCTAACTCGCCTTCGACCTCCGGCATCGCCGGAGCCTGACGCGGACGGTGTGAACGCCCGCCCTACCCCGAGGTTGACGCTCGCATGACGCCACAAACTCCCCAACGCCGGACTAATCGGGCGATTGAGGGCATGGGTACCGCGCACCGACGCGGACTGGCGCCTGCGGCAGCAGCATATTCCGCCCATTTCGCCTCCACCGGCCAAGTAGCCGCCGAAGAGGCCTCATTACTCGCGCGCCGCACGCCCGTTTGGCTGCGCTCGCGCGACCGGAGAAGTTTCAATGTCAATGCGCATGCTGATCGATGCGCGCCACCCGGAGGAAACTCGGGTCGCCGTCGTCAAAGGGAACCGGATCGAGGAATTTGACTTCGAATCCGCCGAGCACAAGCAGCTCAAAGGAAATATCTACCTCGCCAAGGTCACCCGAGTAGAACCGTCGCTCCAGGCGGCGTTCATCGATTATGGGGGCAATCGCCACGGCTTTCTGGCGTTCAGCGAGATCCATCCCGATTATTACCAGATCCCTAAGTCCGACCGCGACGCCTTGCTTCGCGAGGAGGCCGAGCATGCCGCCGAGGAAGAGCGGCTGCGCGCCGATGAATTCGATTCCAGCAACGGCGCTTCGTTCGACGAGGACGCCAGTGAAGATCATGACGATCAGGAAAATCAGGACGATCATAGGGATCAGCCCGATCATGATGAGCATGAGGACGATTTCGATGGCGGCACGACCGCGGCCGAATCTGATGAAGATGCTGAGACCGTAACCGAAGCCGCGCCTGCCGACGGCAGCCCCGCGGACGAATTGCGCAAGAAACGTCAGGCGCTTCGCCGCCGCTACAAGATTCAGGACGTTATTCAGCGCCGCCAGGTGCTTTTGGTCCAGGTGGTCAAGGAGGAGCGCGGCAACAAAGGTGCGGCACTGACGACCTATTTGAGTCTTGCCGGCCGTTATTGCGTGCTGATGCCCAATTCGAGCCACGGTGGCGGCATTTCGCGCAAGATTTCAAACGGTTCCGACCGCAAGCGCCTGAAGTCGATCATGAGCGACCTTAATCTGCCCAAGACCATGGGGCTGATCGTTCGCACCGCCGGGCTGTCGCGGACCAAGGTCGAGATCAAGCGCGACTTCGATTATCTCGCACGGCTGTGGGATGAAATCCGCGAGCGTACGCTTGGAAGCACCGCGCCGGCGCTGATCTATCGCGACAGCGACCTCGTCAAGCGCGCCATCCGCGACCTTTACCACCGCGAAATCGATGAAGTCATCGTCGAGGGCGACGAAGGCTATAAAGCGGCGCGCAACTTCATGAAATTGCTGATGCCGAGCCACGTCAAACGGGTCAGTGAGCATCGCGAGTCGACGCCCTTGTTCCAGCGTTATGGGGCCGAGGATCAATTGTCGGCGATGTACCAGCCATTGGTTCAGCTGAAGTCGGGCGGCTACCTGGTCATCAACCCGACTGAGGCCTTGGTTTCGATCGACATCAACTCGGGCCGCTCCACCCGTGAGCATAATATCGAGCAGACCGCCTACATGACCAATATCGAGGCTGCGGCCGAGATCGCGCGCCAGCTGCGGCTGCGCGACATGGCCGGGCTGGTGGTCATCGACTTCATCGACATGGAGCAGAACGGCCACATCCGCAAAGTCGAGAAAGCGATGAAGGACGCGCTCAAGAACGACCGAGCGCGAATTCAAGTCGGACGGATCTCAAGCTTCGGACTGATGGAAATGAGCCGCCAGCGGCTGCGCACCGGCGTGCTCGAGGCCTCGACCCGGGCGTGCGCCCATTGCGACGGCACTGGACTGATGCGCACCGCATCCTCCTCGGGCCTCAGCGCATTGCGCATGATCGAAGACGAGGCCGCGCGCGGCAAGGGTGAGAAGATCATGCTCCGCGCCGGCCGCGAAGCAGCAGTCTATGTTCTCAACCGCAAGCGCGCCGAGCTGGCCGAGATCGAGGCCCGCTATGGTGTGGTGATCGACGTCGTCATCGACGAAAGTTTCGAAGGCGCCAAAATGTCCGTCGACAGCGCTGGTCCGCGTCCAAGCGCTGAGCAGCGCCCGCAAGCGGCAATCGCCGCCCCCGCCGAGATCGACAGCAACGACGATCTCGAAGACGATTATGACGATGAGGCCGAAGACGAGGAAGACGCCGTCGAAATCTCATCCCAGAGCGGCGATGACGAGCGCCAATCGGCGAGCGACGACGGGCGGTCTGACGACGCTCGTTCCGACGATGGCCGAAAGCGCCGCCGACGCCGCCGGGGCGGACGCGGCCGCGGTCGGCGCGATCAGGACAGTCCGCGAAGCGCCGAGGGAGACGAAGCGAACGAACCCGATCGTTCCGAGCAGCCCGCGCCCGAACGCGGCAGCGAAGTCGATGAAGCGCCGTCTGGCGATCGCCGCCGGCGCCGCTCGCGCGGATCGCGCAAGCCGCGCGAAGGATCGGTGGTCGAGCCCGACAGCTCGCCGATGATCGACACCCCGATCGACGACGAACAGCCGATCGCC
>JBDSRE010000085.1:0-3915 GCA_039929465.1 Sphingomicrobium sp.
GTCGTTACGGCATGATGGTCAGCGCCGGAACGCCGGCCAGCGCCGGCCTGCCGCAGTCCGGGCTCGTCCGGGTGGTCGTCAACCGCAAGCGCGCAAGCGTTCCCGGCTGTCCCGACTGGCACAACCCATCGTCGCCCGATTTCAATAATCTGACTTATTCCAACTTCGGTTGCGCGGTGAATGCCAACCTTGCCGCCCAGGTCGCCAATCCCGGCGATCTTCTGCACGGCCAGGCCGGCCCAGCCGCGGAGGATGCCGAAGCCGCGGCCAAGGCGATCATCATGTACCGCAACTGGCCGCACACCGCGATCGAGCCGGGCCAGAAACTGCGCCCGCTCAAACGTGTCGAAGCCACCGCTTCAAGGGAAGACAAGTGATGAACGCTCCGTTTCAGGCCCGCGCTGGACTGCGCGATCCCTTCACCGCCTTCGTCTGCGACGATGCCACCGCCGACATGCTTCGGCCGGTCGCGGTGGAGCACGGCTGGTCGCCCGAAAAGGTCAACAAGGGCGGGCTTCGCAATGCCGTCCAGTCGCTGTCGGTATCGGCCAGCCCGAACATCCTATTCGTCGATCTGAGCGAATCTGCCGACCCGCTGAGCGACATCAATGCGCTCGCCGAAGTGTGCGAACCGGGGACGATCGTCATTGCGGCGGGGACCGTCAACGATGTCCGCCTGTACCGCGACCTCGTCGCCAGCGGGATCCACGATTATCTGCTCAAGCCGTTTACGGTCGATCAGTTGCGCGACGCCTTCGTCCACGCCCAGACCATCCTTTCTGGTCCGCGCGGCGAAGCCCAGGCCGACAAGCCGCACGTCATGGCGGTGGTCCTCGGGGTGCGCGGCGGCGTTGGTGCATCGACGCTCGCGACCTCGCTGGCATGGTCGATGGGCGACAAGGCGCAGCGTTCGACCGCCTTGCTCGATCTCGACGTTCATTTCGGAACCGGGGCGCTGGCGCTCGATCTCGAGCCTGGCCGCGGCCTCACCGACGCCATCGAAAACCCGAGCCGGATCGACGGCCTGTTCATCGAACGGGCGATGGTCCGCGCCAATGAGCGTTTGTCGGTATTGTCGGCCGAAGCGCCGATCCACCAGCCGCTGTCGACCGACGGCGCGGCCTTCTTCCAGCTTCAGGAAGAAATGCGCAACGCCTTCCAGTCGACGGTTCTCGATTTGCCGCGCCACATGCTGATCCAGCATCCGCATCTGGTCCACGACGCCCACGTCGCGGTGGTGGTTGCGGAACTCACCCTTGCGGCGACCCGCGACACCATCCGGATTCTCGCCTGGCTCAAATCCAATGCGCCGCAAACCAAGGTCTTGGTGATTGCCAACAAGGTCGCCAACGGCGGCGCGCTGGAAATCAGCCGCAAGGATTTCGAACAGTCGATCGAGCGCCAGGTGGACATTGTCTTCCCTTATGACGCCAAGCTCGCGGCCCAGGCGGCCAAGCTCGGCAAGCCGATGGCGGAGGTCGCTTCGGGCAAGCTCATTGGATCGTTCAACAGCCTGTCGCACATGGTCCTCAGCCACGCCACCGAGGAAGGTGTCGCGGACGAGGCCAGCGGCGGCGGATCGAGCAGGTCGCTGGTCACCAACCTGATGTCGCGATTGTCCAAACCGAAGGAAAAAGCCGCTGCCTGAGCAGGGTCTTTCGGCCAAGGCGTTCGCGCCGGCCGTGAGTCCATGACAGGCGAATTTCAAAGGCGAGTGCAACGATGCTGATCATGATCCTTCTTGTCGGAATGCTGGGCACCATCGGCCTCGCCGTGCTCGCGTTCCGCGGCCCGTCGGAGTCAAAGGCGCTGAAGCGCCGCCGGGAGGAGGTCAAGGAACGCCATGGCGACGTCATCGCCGGCAAGGCCGAAGCGCAAATTCGCAAGCTGATGGCGCAGCGCTCGGGTGGCCGGGTCGAAGGCTTTGCAACCTCGCTGATCCCGCGGCCGGCACTGTTGCGCAAACGGCTCGACCAGACCGGCAAGAGCATCACCCTCGGCAAATATGCGATGATCTGCTTTGGCATCGTCCTGACCATCGCGCTGCTCCTGATGTCGCGCGGTCTGCCCTTGTTCCTGGCGCTTTTGGTCGGCCTGTTCTTTGGTTTCGGCGGACCGCATTGGTTCATCGGCAAGTTGATCAAGCGGCGGGTCAACAAGTTCACCGCCAATTTCCCCGACGCCATCGACCTGATGGTGCGCGGCCTGCGCTCGGGCCTGCCGATTGCCGAGACTTTGGGCATCGTGTCGGGCGAAATCCCGGGCCCGGTGGGAATCGAATTCCGTGCGGTATCCGACAAGATGAAGATCGGGCGGACGATGGAAGGCGCGCTCCAGGACACCGCCGATCGCCTTGGCACACCCGAATTCCAGTTCTTCGTCATCACCCTTGCGATCCAGCGCGAGACCGGCGGCAACCTTGCCGAGACCCTGTCGAACCTGTCGGATGTGCTTCGCAAGCGCGCGCAGATGAAGCTCAAGATCCGCGCCATGAGCTCCGAATCCAAGGCGTCGGCCTATATCGTCGGGTCGCTTCCGTTCGTGGTGTTCACACTCGTGTTCATGATCAACCCTGGGTACATGGCCGGATTCTTCTCCGATCAGCGGCTGATGGTCACCGGCATGGGCGGCCTGGTGTGGATGGGGGTTGGCGCCTTCATCATGGCCAAGATGGTCAGCTTCGAAATCTGATGGGGCGAGGATAATCATGCAACAAATGCCCCCAGGCCCGACCCTTCTCGGGTTCGACGTGATCTGGATCGCGACCCTCCTCGCCGCGGTCGCGACCTTTGCTGTGCTGACGGCAATCTATGCCGCGACCACGGTCAAGGACCCGATGGCGCGGCGGGTCAAGGCGCTCAACGAGCGGCGCGAACAATTGAAGGCGGGCATCGTCGCTTCGACCAACAAACGCAAGAAACTGACCAATCACAACGAAGCCGCCGACCGGGTGCGCGGCATTCTGACTCAGTTCAAGATGCTCCAGGACGATCAGCTCAAGAAGACCCAGACCAAGCTGATGCAGGCCGGAATCCGCTCAAAGGACCTCGCCTTTTTCGTCATTTTCGCGCGTTTCGTCCTGCCCATGGTCTTGGGCGGAATTGCGGTGCTGTTCATTTACGGGCTCGACTGGTTTCCGGCGTGGTCGGGGCTTCGCCGTTACTTCACCGTCGCCGGGATTATCGGCTTTGGCTACAAGGGCCCCGACATCTGGCTCAAGAACAAGATCGGCAAGCGTAGCGCGGCGATCCGCAAGGGCCTTCCCGACGCGCTCGACCTGCTGGTCATTTGCGCCGAGGCCGGGCTTACCGTCGACGCCGCCTTCGGCCGGGTCAGCCGGGAACTTGGCAAGGCCTATCCCGAGCTTGGCGACGAATTCGGACTGACCGCGATCGAACTCGGCTTCCTCAACGAGCGCCGCCAGGCGTTCGAGAATTTCGCCAACCGGGTCGACCTCGATGCGGTGCGCGGGGTCGTCACGACCATGATCCAGACCGAAAAATACGGCACTCCACTGGCATCGGCGCTGCGCGTCCTGTCGGCCGAATTCCGCAACGAGCGGATGATGCGCGCCGAGGAAAAGGCCGCGCGCCTGCCGGCGATCATGACCGTGCCGCTGATCCTGTTCATCCTGCCGGTGCTGTTCATCGTCATCCTCGGGCCGGCGGCCTGCGCGATCAAGGACAGCTTCCTCAAGGGCTGAAGGCACGCAATGCGCGCTTGCCGTGGAACATGGCGGCGCGCACAAGCGTAGTCCTGTCGCTGCCACCACTTGCGGGGGATTATCGATGAGCATTTCCAACGATCCCAATGTCTGGATCATTTACGGCCTGGTGTTCCTGCTCGGCGTCCTGGTCGGACTGTTCATGACCGCCGGCGGGCGCAAGAAATGGAAGACCCGCTATCAGGATGAAG
>JBDSRE010000086.1:0-4612 GCA_039929465.1 Sphingomicrobium sp.
GCGACGGCGAGGATGTGGTGGTGTGCGGGGTGCTCGAGCATATCGAGGAGGCCGGGGTCCATTCGGGCGACAGCGCCTGCGCGATTCCGCCGCACAGCCTGTCCAAGGCGGTGATCAAGGAAATCGAACGCCAGACCGGCGAGCTGGGTCAAGCGCTGCAGGTTAAAGGGCTGATGAACATCCAGTTCGCGGTCAAGGGCCGCGACGTCTATCTGATCGAGGTCAATCCGCGCGCCAGCCGAACCGTTCCGTTCGTCGCCAAGGCGATCGGAGTGCCAATCGCCAAATATGCGGCGCGGGTCATGGCCGGCAAAAAATTGAGCGCGATGCCGCCGATCGACCGCGCGATTCGCCATATCGCAGTCAAGGGCCCGGTATTTCCCTTCGCGCGCTTTCCCGGGACCGATCCTGTGCTTGGACCGGAAATGAAGAGCACTGGCGAAGTCATGGGAATCGATACGGATTTTGACCTTGCGTTCGCCAAGGCCATGCTTGGCGCGGGGATGATATTGCCGCAGGGCGGGACTGCCTTCGTGTCGGTCAAGGATGCCGACAAGGACCATATCCTGCCAGCCGCCCGCAAACTGGTCGAGCTCGGCTTTTCGATCATCGCCACCGGCGGCACCGCAGCCTATTTGTCGGGCAAGGGATTGCCCGTGACGGCGGTCAATAAGGTCGCCCAGGGCCGGCCGCATATCGTCGACCGGCTGAGCGACGGCGATGTCAATCTGGTGCTCAATACCACTGAGGGCTGGCAGTCGCTTAAGGACAGCCATTCAATCCGCGCCACCGCGCTGACCAGGCGGGTGCCCTACTTCACCACTGCCGCCGCAAGCCTTGCCGCGGCACGGGCAATCGAGGCGGTCCGAGGTCACGCGCTTGAAGTCGCTGACATGCAGTCCTATTATTCTGCCTCGAAAGATTAGGCTTCCAGACATTGTCGCCACTGTTCGCGTGTCCCGGACGCGCCGGGCGAGTTTTTGAAAAAGGGATTACGACCATGGCAAGTGCCGAAAAGGTGCCAATGCTGCCCGAGGGCCACGACACGCTCAATGCCGATTTGAAGCGGCTCAAGAGCGAGCGGCCTGAAGTGGTCGAGGCGATTGAGGTTGCGCGCGCCCACGGCGACCTTAGCGAAAATGCAGAATATCACGCGGCCAAGGAACGCCAGGGCCAGATCGAGGCGATGATCATCGACATCGAGGATCGGCTGAGCCGGGCGATTATTATCGATCCCAAGACGCTGTCGGGCGACAAGGTGGTGTTCGGCGCGACCGTCAATCTGATCGACGAAGCCAAGAAAAAAGTCCGTTACCAATTGGTCGGCCAGACCGAAGCCGACGCCAGGGTCGGTCGGATCAGCTATAATTCTCCGCTCGGCCGTGCGCTGATCGGGCGAACCAAGGGCGAGGACGTCGAAGTGTCGACCCCGTCGGGCGAGCATTATTACGCGATCACCGGAATTGAGTTCATCTGAGTGCCAATCCTGCTTCAGACTGTCGATGACTAACCGCATTCCGCGCACCGCGACAATCGCCATCAGTGCGATTACCGCTGTGGCGTGGGTCATCACCGCTGCGCTTGGAAAAAGTGAAGAGGCCGCACTTGCGCTGGGCTTCATTCCGGCGCGGTTTAGCGGGCTGGAAACCGGGTTCGCGGCGGCTCCGGCCGTTCTCACCCCGCTCAGCGCGACTTTAGTCCACGCCGGCTTCATCCATTTATTCTTCAACTTGCTGATGTTCGTATGGTGCGGGAACGCGGTGGAGCGCGTCCTTGGGCGATCCAGTCTGATTCTGGTTTATGTCGTCGGCGCTTACACCGCGGCAATCGCGCAATGGGCGGTCGATCCGATGAATTTAAGTCCGATGATCGGCGCCAGCGGTGCAGTCAGCGCGGTCGTCGGCGCCTTTGCCTTGAGCTTCGGGCGGGCGAAGAGCCTGACCAAATCTCCGCGGTTAAACCGAATGCTCAATGCACTGTGGCTTTTGGCGGCGTGGATATTGCTTCAGGTTGCGATCGGCTGGCTCGCTGGCGGGCAGGGCTATCTGCTCGCCACCCCGGCGCATATCGGCGGATTTATCGCCGGGTTGCTGTTGCAGCGGCCGCTGCTGCTGTGGCGTTACCGTTCGGCCTGAGCGGCGCTGGGGCGTTCGGTACCGTGGCCCTCCGGCTCAAGCAGGCGGTGGAGGTGGACAATGACATATTTCATCTCGGCATCGTCAACGGTGCGTTGGGCGCGGCCGCGCCACGCTTCCTCCGCCTCGGCATAGCTGTCGTAAACGCCGACCAAATCCATTTCGTCGAGCTTGACGAAATCGAGGCCGCGCGGATCCTTGACCCGGCCACCGAACACCAGATGAAGCTTGCTCATGCGTCATCCGCTAGCAGCATTTCCGAAGCCGGCGAACCCTAATTCTTGCGCGCGGCGCTAAGCGCGGCGTCGGCCGAGGCCTTAGCCGCATCGCCAACGTTCTGGAGCAAAGACCGCAGGGATTGTTCGCCCTTGCCGCGGCTGATGCCGAGATCGGACAGGTGACTGGATCCGGTCTCGCGAGCGGCGTCGGCAGCGGCTCGAGCGGTTTTCTTGATCCGCTTGGCGGTCGGTGCGACGAGCTCTGTCTCGCGATCGGTGCGCGGCAGAAGCGCTGCAATCAGAGCGCCCGCCGCAATCCCTCCGACAAGCGCGATGAGCGGCGCTTCGCCCAACGAATCGCGCGCCTTTTGGCCGGCATCGCTGACAGTATCGCGGGCCTGGTCGTACGCCTCGATCGCCTGGCGGCGCGCGCTATCGGTGAAACTGTCGTCTTCGTCGTGACGGGGGGTCATTTCGCTTTCTCCACTGGAACTGTTTTGCGGGCGCGCGGCTTGCGCGTTGTTTTCGTCATACTCTCCGGAGCACGTTTCTTGGCCTTGCCGCCGCGACCAACCATCCTGCCGGCCATATTCATCAACGGCTTGCGAGTGAAGAACATCGCTAGCGCGGCCGCGATCCCGGTGGCGGCGAGCGGTCGCGCCTTGACCGCATCGACCGCCTCCTCGGCGAGGTCGGCGCCTTTGACCTTCGCGTCTTCCCACAATTCGCCGACCAAATGGCGTGGGGCCAGATTGCGGGCGATTTCGTGGACTGTGCCAAGCATCGTTTCGCGGGCACGATCGACGGCTTCCTCGGCGCTTTCGATGTCGTCCTGATCAATCATTCTTGGGTCCGATCGAGCGTTTGGCGGCATAAGCGAGAGCGATCGCTGGAACCGCGAAAATCGCCACCGCAAGCAAGCCACCCCCGAACGGGCCGAGGAGATGTGCGAGGCCAATGACCAGTGTCACCGCAAGCGCCATCAGTGCGGCAAGCCCAAACAGCAGAGCAGCGCCGCCAAGCTCGGCAGCGCGGCCGAATCGGGACAAGCGCGCCTTGACCTTGACCTGGGCCAGATTGGCCTCGGCACCAAGATAGGTCTTGCCCTCGTCGATCAGGCGCGCGGTGAGTTCGCCGATCGAGGGATCGTCGGCCGGCGGCAGCGGTTTCAGCATCAGCCGCGATCGTCCTCATTGGCGGCAAGCCCGCTCTTGACGAGACGTGCGAGGACGAATCCGACGACTGCGGCGCCGGCGAGCGCGATGCCCGGGCTGTTCTTGACGAACTTGCGGGTGTCGTCGATCAATTCGTCGGGGCTCTTGCTTGCAAGTGCCTTACCCGCTTTGTCGAGCGCACCGGCGGCTTTGCGTGCATAATCGCCGTATTCAGCGCCAACCCGCTCGTCGATTCCATTGGCGGTATCTTCGACCATTTTCGACACGCTGCTGAGCGCATCGGCGGTGCGTTCGAGGCCCTGTGAGACCAGTCCGCGCGCCTTGTCGGCGGCCTGTCCGGCAAGCTTCTCACCGCCGTCGCGCAACTTGTCGCCGACCGATCCGGCGCGAATCGTCCGGGTGTCGCCGCTGCGGTCCGAGCTGCTGTCGGACTCGGCAACGATAAGGTCGGTGTCGTCGCCGATCTTACGGGGGTTCTTAATAGCCATTGCGAAAATCTCCTTGTTGCCCGACTCAACACCGAATCCGCCGCCTCGTTCCACCGCTCGTCGCCGAAAGTTGCACGGCTCTGCCGGCGAGCTATGACAACAGGCGCAAAACGACATCGTGACGCCCCCGCCAGAGAGACCACCATGACCGCGATCGCCGACGTCCACGCCCGCCAGATTCTCGACAGCCGGGGCAACCCTACGGTCGAGGTCGATGTTACCCTGGAGGATGGCAGCATGGGCCGCGCCGCGGTTCCATCGGGGGCGTCGACGGGAAAGCATGAAGCGGTCGAACTACGCGACGGCGACAAGACGCGCTGGGGCGGCAAGGGCGTGACCAAGGCGGTGGCGGCGGTCAACGGGACGATTGCGAACTTGCTGACCGGGCTCGACGCCGAAGACCAGTCGGACGTGGACTCGGCGATGATCACTCTCGACGGCACCGCCAACAAGAGCAAGCTCGGCGCCAATGCCATACTGGGAGTCAGCCTGGCGACCGCACGCGCCGCTGCCGACGCGCTGTCGATGCCGCTGTACCGCTATGTCGGCGGGGTCGATTCGACCTTGTTGCCGGTGCCGATGATGAACATTTTGAA